>NZ_CAUPYL010000103.1:0-8706 GCF_963515265.1 uncultured Frigoribacterium sp. | reverse complement strand
CCGGTGGGCCCACCGGTACGACGTCCCTTCTCGCCTAGGACGCGGTGCGAGGCTGCCCGCAGGCTCGCACCGCGCCTCAGCACGCTTCGCAGAGGCGTCTGCGGAACGCGGTGCTCAGCACCTACTGGTGGGCACCGGGGTCGCAGGCTTCCCCGGAATGAGCGGGTTCGATGCTCCGCATCGAGACCCACCCGCTCACTCCCACTCGATGGTGCCCGGCGGCTTCGACGTGACGTCGAGCACGACGCGGTTGACGCCGTCGACCTCGTTCGTGATGCGGTTAGAGATCTTGGCGAGCACGTCGTAGGGCAGGCGCGTCCAGTCCGCCGTCATGGCGTCCTCCGACGACACCGGGCGCAGCACGATCGGGTGGCCGTAGGTGCGGCCGTCGCCCTGCACGCCCACCGAGCGGACGTCGGCGAGCAGCACGACGGGGCACTGCCAGATGTCGCCGTCGAGGCCGGCGGCGGTCAGCTCGGCACGCGCGATGGCGTCGGCGTGACGCAGCAGCTCGAGGCGCTCGTGCGTCACCTCGCCGATGATGCGGATGCCGAGGCCGGGCCCGGGGAACGGCTGACGGCCGACGATGACCTCGGGCAGGCCGAGCTCGCGGCCGATGGCCCTGACCTCGTCCTTGAAGAGGGTGCGGAGCGGCTCGACGAGCTCGAACTGCAGGTCCTCCGGCAGGCCGCCCACGTTGTGGTGGCTCTTGATGTTCGCGGTGCCCGTGCCGCCGCCGCTCTCGACGACGTCGGGGTAGAGCGTGCCCTGCACGAGGAACTTGACGTCGGACTCCCCCTCGGCCGCGGCCTCGAGCACGAGCGCCTCGGCGGCGCCCTCGAAGCTGCGGATGAACTCGCGCCCGATGATCTTGCGCTTCTGCTCAGGGTCGGTGACGCCGGCGAGCGCGTCGAGGAACTGCTGCTCGGCGTCGACCGTGACGAGGCGGACGCCCGTCGAGGCGACGTAGTCCTCCTCGACCTGGCGGCGCTCGTCGGCACGCAGCAGGCCGTGGTCGACGAACACGCAGACGAGCTGGTCGCCGACCGCTTCGTGGACGATGGCGGCCGCGACGGCCGAGTCGACGCCTCCGGACAGACCGCAGATCACGCGCGACGAGCCGACCTGCTCGCGGATGCGGGCGACCTGCTCGGCGATGACGTTGCCGCTGTTCCAGTCGGCGGGGATGCCGGCGGCGCGGTGCAGGAAGTTCTCGAGCACGGCCTGGCCGAACGACGAGTGCTTCACCTCGGGGTGCCACTGCACGCCGTAGAGCTTGCGGGCATCGCTCGAGAACGCGGCGACAGGGGTCGCGGCACTCGACGCGAGCACGTCGAAGCCCTCGGGCGCCTTCGAGACCGAGTCACCGTGGCTCATCCACGTCGTCTGCGAGGTCGGCTGGCCAGAGAGCAGGGTGCTGTCGCCCGCGGCGAGGGTGACGTCGGTCGCGCCGTACTCGCGCTGGCCGGTGCGCGAGACCTCGCCGCCGAGGGCCTTGGCCATCGCCTGGAAGCCGTAGCAGATGCCCAGCACGGGCACGTCGAGCTCGAGGATCGCGGGGTCGAGACCCGGCGCGCCCTCTTCGTAGACGCTCGACGGACCGCCGCTGAGCACGATGCCGACGGGGTTCTTCGCCGCGATCTCGGCAGCGGTGATCGTGTGCGGCACGATCTCGGAGTAGACGTTGGCCTCCCGAACGCGACGTGCGATCAGCTGCGCGTACTGCGCCCCGAAATCGACGACGAGGACGGGGCTCTGGGCCGTCTCGGTGGCTTCTGTCACGCGGGGGCTCCCTGGGTGCTGGGGGTGGGCTCGGCGACCAGCGCTGCGTGCTCACGCATCGCCAGCTTGGTCATGTGGCTCTCGACGAAGAACGAGAGGAACGGCACGACGCCGCCGAGCGCGATGATGATGAACCGCGAGAACGGCCAGCGCATCAGGCTCCAGAGGCGGAAGTCGGCGAAGAGGTAGACGACGTAGAGCCAGCCGTGCGCGATCAGGATCGCGGTCGACAGGTTGAAGCCGGTGGTGATCGAGTCGACGGGCACGAGGAACCCGCCCTCGCCGCCGAGCTGCATCTCGAGCTGCAGGGGCGTGTACTTGAAGGCCATCTCGAAGACGAGCAGCAGCAGCATCACGCCGGTGACGTAGGCGGAGATCTTGTAGAACTTGACGGCACCCGGGATCTTCGGGATGTCGCGTTGCCGGGGCTTCAGGGGCATGGCCTCGATCCTACCCGCGGAGGCGGCGGCGCCAGGGCGGGGTCGGTCGTCGTCGAGCCAGCGCAGGAGGCGCGGGTCGACCACCGCAGGAGGAGCAGGTCAGGAGGCGGTCCCGGCCTCGAGCCGCGCCTCCTCGGCCTCGTCGACGTCACGCTCGAACCGGTCTCGCACCAGCCGGAACCACAGGAAGATCGCGAAGCCGGCGAACACGACCCACTCGATCGCGTAGAAGACGTTCAGCCAGTTGAGCGAGCGGTCGCTCTCGGGCGCCACCGAGTCGATGGCGGCGAGGCCGTCGACCGGGTCGGCCGAGACGACGTAGCCGGAGTACACGTCGCCGTCGAGGTCGGCCCACTCGTTGACGAGCATGGGCACCGACACGACGTTTTCGCGGCCGCCCTTGAAGTCACCGTCGGAGGGCTGGTCGCTCGGCATGTACCGACCGGTCACGGTGACCGTTCCCGTCGGCACGGCGCGCTCGGCGGCCTCGGCACCGCCCTCGTCGTTGCTCCAGCCGAGGGCCACGACGACCGACGACCCGTCGACGTCGTCGACGAGACGGCCGATCAGCCACGAGCCGGGGTCGCCGCCGTTGTAGCGGTCGACGACGACGCGGTAGTCGTCGGGCGAGAACTGCCCGGTGAGCGTGACCATCTGCCCGCCGACGCGGTCGTAGAACGGCGACTGCGGGTCGACGACGTCACTGAGCACCTTGACCGTCTCGGTCCCGGGGTTGACCTCTTGCCCGCTCTCGACGCTGCGCTCGATCTGCCAGTGGCCGAGCCAGGCGAAGATGCCCGAGATGACGAGGCAGAGGGCGAGCATCGCGATCCAGCGGGGGCGCCGGGCGACCTCCCACATGGAGGCGGGCACGTCGACGTCGCTCGAGACGGGAGGGTTCTCGGTGCGGGTCACGAGCCCGATGGTACCTGCGCCCCCGCGGGAGCCTGCTGGGTGCCTACCGTGCGCGCGACCTGCATCGGGACCTGGTCAGCACCCGGCGTCAGCGCTCGGGGTCAGTACTCGGGCTCGACTCGGGGTCAGTACTCGGGGTCGCGCTGACGCGTGGCCCGCTGGTCGGACTGCTGACCGGCCTGGTCGGCGAGGATCGCGGCCCGGGCCCTGTCCTGCTCGTCGAGGTCGTCGTAGTCCGCGGCGTCGGCATCGGCGTCGGCCTCCGCTGCCGCCTCGGCGGCAGCGCGCTCGCGCGTGCCGAGCAGGGCCTCTTCGTCGTCGGCGTCCGCCTCGGCACTGCGGCCGCTGCCGTCGCCCTGGCGCGAGGCGCCCGGCTCGTCCCCGGCGAGCGCCGCCTCCATCAGGGCGATCTCCTCCGAGTGGCGCGCGTCGCGTTCGAGGCGCCGGGCCTCGCTCGCCTCGCGCTCGGCCCGCCGGCGGGTGCGCAGCACGACCCCGCCGATCCTCTCGGAGTTGGAGGCGAGCACCGGGCCGAGCACCGCCATGATCAGGACGTACAGCCCCGCGAACGGCTGCAGACGTTCGTCGAGCCCGGCCCCGGCCGAGAGGGTCGCGAGGATCAGCGCGAACTCGCCCCTGTTCTGCAGGATCACGGCGGTGTTGATGCCCGCCTGCGGCCCGAGCTTGTTGAGCCAGGCGACGAACTGGCCCGCGATCACGTTCAGGGCGATCGTGATGCCGACCGCGATCGCGACGGGTCCGAGCACGCTCGGGAACAGCGACGGGTTGAGGCCGAGGCCGAAGTTGAGGAAGAAGAAGGCGCCGAAGACGTCGCGCATCGGCAAGGCGAACTGCTCGACCCTGTTGCGGTAGCGAGTCGCGCCGATGATCAGGCCGATGAGGAACGCGCCGATCGCGTCGGTCACGCCGAGGATCTCGCCGAGGCCCGCGAAGAGCACGGCGAGGCCGAAGAACAGCACCGTGAAGAGCTCGTCGTCGCGGGTCCGCATCAACTTCGACACGACGGCGCCGCCCCATCTCGCGACCGCGAACATCGCGACGAGGAACGCGAAGGCGACCACCAGCTTGAGCACGACCGGCAGCGGGTCGGTCTCGCCGCTGAGCACCACCGACACGATCGCCAGGTAGATGGCGATGAAGATGTCCTCGACGACGGTGACGCCCAGGATCATCGGCGTCTCGCGGTTCGCCAGGCGGTTCAGCTCGATCAGCAGCTTCGTGACGATCGCGCTCGACGACGTCGCCGTCATGCCGGCGATGATGAGCGCCTCGCGCGTGCCCCAGCCGAGCATGAAGCCGAACACCAGGCCGACGCCCATGTTGACGGCGATGTAGCTGCCGCCCGAGACGATCAGGCGACCCGCGTTCGAGAAGAACTCGTCCTGGTCGAACTCGAGGCCGAGGTTGAACAGCAGCAGGATGAGCCCGAAGATCGCGATGAGCTCGATGTTGTGCGAGTCGAAGCTGATCGGGAACCAGCCGGTGTTCGTGCTCGCCAGCAGGCCGACGATCATGTAGATCGGGATGGACGGCAGGCCGATCAGCTTGCCTGCCCTGCCCAGCCCGTAGGCGATCAGCAGCAGGACGCCGAGGACGACCAGCTCCTCACCCAGGTGCACCGGCGATCAGCTCCCGGGCGGGGCGTCGACCGGGCTGCGGTGGCGCAGCTCGCCCGTGCGGTACCAGGCGAAGGCCTTGGCGACCTTCTCGGGGCTGCCGGCCACGACGAGGGTGTCGCCCGGGAAGACCTTGAAGTCGCCCGACGGCGCCGGGTTCGCCGCGTCACCTCGCACGACCGCGACGACCGTGAGGCCGACGACCCCCTTGGCGCCGAGGTCGCCGAGCGGCTGGCCGGCGATGTGGTCGTCGTAGTCGACCGTGAACCAGTCGATGCTGAGGCCGGGGATCTGGTCGAGCGCCGACAGGGACTCGGTGATGCGCGTGCCGCCGAGCAGCTCGGCGAGCGTGTGCGCCTCGTCCTCGCTGAGGCGGAGGGACACCTTCTTGACGTCGGCGCCGTCGGCGTCGTCGCTGAACGTGATCAGGTCGCTGTGGCCCGATCGGTGCGTGATGACCCCGCACTTGCCGCCGTCGTCGGTGACGAAGGTGTGCAGCACGCCCACACCGGGGAGCTTCACTCGACGCACATCAGCCATGGTCCGACTCCAGGTCACTCAGGGGCAGTCGTCTCAGCTTAGCGACGGGCACGGACGCGGACACCGGGCTGCTCATGCGGTGGACAACCCGCGCCTCTCCCCCGGTGTTCCCGGAACGACACGGTGTTCTCGACGGGCGGACGCAGGAGGCGCGGTGCCCGACCAGCGGGCACCGCGCCTCCTGCAGCCTGGTCGCGTCGCGACCTCGGGGTGCTAGCTCGAGCGGCCGCCCGGGGCGTCCGCCGACGTGTCGTCGCCGGGCGTGCCCGCGGGCTCCACGACGTCCTCGTCGGGCTTCGGCGCACCGCCCTGGTCGGCGCCGGGCACCACCATGTCGTCCTCGTCGAACCCGAAGGTGATGTCGGGGGCCTCGAGGCGGACCCGGTCGGCGGACTCGTCGTCGGGCTCGAGCTGGCTCGCGCGCTCTGCCGCGACGCGCTTGAGGTAGTTGCCGACCTCCTCCTCGGTCTCGGAGTCGGACCAGCCGAGCACCTCGGCCATCAGCTTCGCGGCGACGGGAGCGGCGGACTCGCCCCTGTCCCACGCCTCGATCGAGATGCGGGTGCGCCTGGCCAGCACGTCCTCGAGGTGGAGGGCGCTCTCGTGGCTGGCCGCGTAGACGACCTCGGCCCCGATGTAGTCGTCGGCACCCGGCAGGGGCTCGGCCAGCTCGGGACGCTCCCGGACCAGCGCGAGGACCTCGTCGGTCAACGTCCCGTAGCGGTTCAGCAGGTGCTCGACCCGCACCTTGTGGACGCCGAGCTGCTTCGCGATCTTGCCGCGCTTGTTCCAGGCGGCGTGGTAGCCCTCGGCGCCGAGCAACGGGATCTCCATCGTCGTGCTCTCGGGGATGCGGCCGTCGAGCGCGGCGACCGCCTCGTCGATCGCGTCCTCGGCCATCACTCGGTAGGTCGTCCACTTGCCGCCGGCGACGACCACGAGGCCGGGCACCGTGTGCGCGACGATGTGCTCGCGCGACAGCTTCGAGGTCTGGTCGGACTCGCCGGCCAGCAGGGGCCGGAGACCGGCGTAGACGCCCTCGACGTCGTCGCGGGTCAGCGGCACGGCCATGACCTTGTTGACGTGCTCGAGGATGTAGTCGATGTCGGCCGCCGTCGCCGCCGGGTGCGCCTTGTCGAGGTCCCAGTCGGTGTCGGTCGTGCCGACCAGCCAGTGGCGGCCCCACGGGATGACGAACAGGACGCTCTTCTCGGTGCGGAAGATCATGCCCATGTCGGAGTGGATGCGGTCGCGGGGCACCACGAGGTGCACGCCCTTCGACGCGCGGACCTTGAACTGGCCCCGCTCGCCGACCATGGCCTGCGTGTCGTCCGTCCAGACGCCGGTCGCGTTGACGACCTGCTTCGCACGGATCTCGAAGTGCTCGCCCGTCTGGTAGTCGTGCGCCTTCACGCCGACCACGCGCTCGCCGACCTTGACGAAGCCCTCGACCCGCACGCGGCTGGCGGCGTGGGCGCCGTAGCTCGACGCCGTGCGCACGAGCGACGAGACGTAGCGGGCGTCGTCGACCTGGGCGTCGTAGTACGTGAGGCCGCCGACGACCGCGTCCTTCGAGAGGCTCGGGATCGCCCGCAGCACCTGCGTCTTGCTCAGGTGGCGGTGGTGGGGCACCCCGGGAGGACGCCCGCCCGTCCAGCTGAAGATGTCGTACAGGGCCATGCCGGCACCGATGTAGAAGCGTTCGTAGACCGGCTTGCTCAGGGGGTAGAGGAACCGCACGGGCTTGACGAGGTGCGGCGCGAGGCGCTGCAGCAGCAGGCCGCGCTCGATCAGGGCCTCGCGCACGAGGCGGAAGTTGAGCTGCTCGAGGTAGCGGATGCCCCCGTGCACCAGCTTCGACGAACGGCTCGAGGTGCCGGAGCCCCAGTCGCGGGCCTCGACGATGCCGACGTTCAGGCCCCGCGTCACCGCGTCGAGGGCAGAGCCTGCCCCGACGATCCCGCCCCCGATCACGAGGATGTCGAGCTCTTCGGTCTTCAGCGCCTGGACGGCGCGCTCGCGCTCGTCTGGCCCGAGCTTCGCGGAGAGGGATTCGGTCGCGGTCGTGGCCATGCGGTGCCTCCATCGTCGGATCGGTCGCGGGCCCGAGGACCCGTGCATGCGACCATCCAACGCCCGATCAGCTGGCAGCGCCAGGTGAGATCGGGGCGCCTGGGGAGGCGACGTCGCCTAGTGCGGCTGGTAGGGAGCGACGACGACCTCGCTGCGCTGGAACTCCTTGAGGTCGCTGTAGCCGGTCGTCGCCATCGAGCGACGGAGCGCGCCGATGATGTTGGCCTGGCCGTCGACCGAGTCGGCCGGTCCGTAGAGGATCTTCTCGAGCGTGCCGACCTGGCCCACGTGGACGCGACGGCCGCGCGGCAGCTCGGGGTGGTGCGCCTCGGCGCCCCAGTGGAACCCGCCGCCGGGCACGTCGGTGGCACGGGCCAGCGCGGCGCCCAGCATGACCGCGTCGGCGCCGCAGGCGACGGCCTTCACGATGTCGCCGGAGGTGCCGAGCCCGCCGTCGGCGATGACGTGGACGTAGCGTCCGCCCGACTCGTCGAGGTAGTCGCGACGAGCACCGGCGACGTCGGCGACCGCGGTCGCCATCGGAGCGTGGATGCCCAGGGAGGCGCGGGTCGTGCTGGCGGCACCGCCGCCGAACCCGACGAGCACGCCCGCCGCGCCCGTGCGCATGAGGTGCAGCGCCGACGTGTACGTGGAGGCGCCTCCTACGATGACCGGCACGTCGAGCTCGTAGATGAACTTCTTGAGGTTGAGCGGCTCGGTCGTCTTCGACACGTGCTCGGCCGACACCGTCGTGCCGCGGATGACGAAGAGGTCGACGCCGGCGTCGACGACCGTCTGGTACAGATCCTGCGTGCGCTGAGGGCTCAGCGAACCGGCGACGGGGACCCCGGCGGCACGGATCTCGGCGATGCGCGCCGTCACCAGCTCGGGCTTGATCGGCTCGGCGTAGATCTGCTGCATGCGGGCGACCGTCTCGTCCTCGGGCAGCCCGCGGATCTCGGCGAGCACCGCCTCCGGGTCGTCGTAGCGCGTCCAGACGCCCTCGAGGTCGAGGACGCCGAGGCCCCCGAGCTCGCCGATGCGGATTGCCGTCGCCGGGCTCACGACCGAGTCCATCGGCGCCGCGATGATCGGCGACTCGAAGTGGAACGCGTCGATCGACCAGCTGACGGACACGTCTCGGGGGTCGCGGGTGCGCCGGCTCGGGACGATCGCGATGTCGTCGAACGCATAGGCGCGGCGCGCGCGCTTGGAAACGCCGATCTCTACCTCAGTCACGCCGCAACCCTACCGGAGGCGCGGGCCGGCCCCCCCGGCGCCCGCCTGCCAGCGCCGCCGCCCGCCGCCCCGCCCCGGCG
>NZ_CAUPYL010000102.1:0-8735 GCF_963515265.1 uncultured Frigoribacterium sp. | reverse complement strand
GCTCGCCGACCTGCCGGGCGGCGGCCCCGCGGGGCCGCACGCGCTGCGGCACACCGCGGCGACCCACCTGCTCGACGGCGGTGCCGACCTCCGCGCCGTGCAGGAACTGCTCGGACACGCCAGTCTCGGGACCACCCAGATCTACACCCACGTGTCGACCGAGCGGCTCCGCGAGAGCTACCGGACGGCCCACCCGAGGGCCTGACCCGCCGACTCGTCGTCCACCCCGCCCCGTCGACCCGCCCCCGTCCGCACGGCGGATCGCCCGCAGGGCAGCCCGCCCGCCCGCACGTCCGACCGACCACCCGCCCGGTCGCCTGGGTCACCCGGGTCGACGTGTCGGCAGCAGCACCGACGGCCGTCCCAGCCCGAGCATCATGAGCGGCGACACGTACTCACCGTCGATCCGGGCTCCGAGGTGGACGCACTCGACGTCCGGGCAGTGCCCCGCCTGGACCGTCCCGACGACCTGCCCGCGCACGACGGCATCGCCCGCGGCCAGCTCGCTGACGACCGGCTCCAGGCTGCTGAGCACGCCGTCGGCGTGGCGCATCGACAGCACGGGACGGTCGACGACCACGCCGGCGAAGTGCACGACGCCGTCGTCCGGCGCCGTCACGGCCGAGCCGATCGGCGTGCCGACGTCGATGCCCCGGTGCCCCGGCGACCAGCGGTGCTCGGGCGCCGTGAAGACCCGGACGACGGGGTGGGGCGAGGCCGCCGGCCACGACCACGGCACGGCCGGCACCGACGACGTCCCGGCAGTCGTCCCGGCCGACGCGGCGCTCGCCGTGACGTCGGTGCCCGGGACGTGCACGAGCAGCAGCACCGGCAGCACGACCGACAGGCCGAGGAGGCGGGGGAGGGGGCGGCGCGGCCGGGTGCGACCCCGGCGACAGGAGGTGTCCATCGTGAGACTCTGCCGAGCGTGCACCGATCCCGCACCGGGCGTACTGTTCACGCGTGCACGAACACCTGTGCACGACGGATGTGGGGGAGCGAGGACACGAGCCCGCTCCCCGAGCAGTGGAACGGAGACCCAGTGTCGAACGCGGCGCGATCACCAGAGACGACGAAGAGCCTGAACAGACGGGTGACGGCTCTCGCGGTCGCCGCGGCCGTCGGCGGATTCCTCTTCGGCTTCGACTCGTCAGTCATCAACGGAGCGGTCCAGAGCATCACCGACGAGTTCGGGCTCACCGAGTTCGCCTCCGGCTTCGCCGTGGCGTCGGCCCTGATCGGCTGCGCGATCGGTGCGTACGTCGCCGGCCGCCTCGCCGACAAGATGGGCCGCATCAAGGTCATGCTCATCGGTGCGGCCCTGTTCCTCGTCAGCTCGATCGGCGCCGCGTTCGCCTTCGCGGTCTGGGACCTCGTCCTGTGGCGCGTCATCGGCGGCCTGGGCATCGGCATCGCCTCCGTGATCGCTCCGGCGTACATCTCCGAGGTCTCACCGAAGGCGATCCGGGGTCGGCTCGCGTCGTTCCAGCAGCTCGCCATCACCCTCGGCATCTTCGTCGCCCTGCTCTCGGACCAGCTCTTCGCGGTCACCGCGGGCGGCGCCTCCGAGCCGTCGCTCTTCGGCCTCGCCGCGTGGCGCTGGATGTTCCTCGTCGGCATCGTCCCCTCCGTCGTCTACGGCTTCCTCGCCTGGCGGCTGCCCGAGTCGCCGCGCTACCTGGCCGGCGAGGGGCGGGAGGACGAGGCGAAGGACGTGCTGAAGAGCATCGTGCCCGCCGAGACCGTGGACACGAGCCTGAAGGAGATCACGGACTCCATCGCCACCGAGGCGGCCCTCGACAAGAAGTCGAGCATCCGGGGCACGCGGTTCGGCCTCCAGCCGATCGTCTGGGTCGGCATCATCCTCGCCGTGCTGCAGCAGTTCGTCGGCATCAACGTGATCTTCTACTACTCCACGACCCTCTGGCAGGCCGTCGGCTTCCAGGAGAGCGACTCCTTCACGATCTCCACCATCACTGCCGTGGTCAACGTCGTGGTCACCTTCGTCGCGATCGGCCTGGTCGACAAGGTCGGTCGCCGCCCGCTGCTGCTCGCCGGCTCGATCGGGATGTTCGTCAGCCTCGCCGTCACGGCGATCTCGTTCAGCCAGTCGGTCGTCGACTCCAGCGGCGACCCGCAGCTGCCCGGCGCCTGGGGTCCGATCGCGCTCGTCGCGGCCAACCTCTTCGTCGTGTCGTTCGGCGCCACGTGGGGCCCGCTCATGTGGGTCCTGCTCGGCGAGATGTTCCCGAACAGCATCCGTGCGACGGCGCTCGGCATCGGCAGCATGGCCAACTGGATCGCCAACTTCATCGTCACGGTGTCCTTCCCGTCGCTCGCCGCCGTCAGCCTCACGCTGTCGTACGGCATCTTCGCGGCCTTCGCCCTCATCTCGTTCTTCTTCGTGCTCGCGAAGATCCCCGAGACCAAGGGTCGCAGCCTCGAGGAGATGGGCGTGTCCGCGGTCGAGTCCGGCTCCGGCAAGCCCGCCCGGGGTGCCCGCGCCTGATCACCGGCCTCACGCAGAACGCCCCGCCCGGGTCCGGGCGGGGCGTTCTGCACGAACTGCCCAGCGCGTCGCACCGCTCCTCCGGGGCGCCCCTCGTCGGTGCTACCATGAGCACGCAGCCTGCCCAGCAGGCTGACTTCGCGTGCCCGTGCGTCTCGACGCACCTCGCCCTCGCAGCTCAGTTGCCTCGCAGCTCGGCCGCCCGCGGCGTGACACCGGCCTCCGCATCCACTCGGTCCGATCGTGCTCCGGCACGGGCGGCGGATGCGTGCCCGGGCACCAGGCAGCGGCGGCCGTCCGGCCGCCCAGACAACCGACAACAGGCTCGCGTCCGCGCGTGCCATAGAAAATAGGAGAACGACCATGGCCGTCGTCACCATCCGCCAGCTGCTCGACAGCGGCGTCCACTTCGGACACCAGACCCGCCGCTGGAACCCGAAGGTGAAGCGATTCATCCTCGCCGAGCGCTCCGGCATCCACATCATCGACCTGCAGCAGTCGCTCGGCTACATCGACCAGGCGTACGACTTCGTCAAGGAGACGGTCGCCCACGGCGGCACCGTCCTCTTCGTCGGCACCAAGAAGCAGGCCCAGGGCTCCATCGCCGAGCAGGCGAACCGCGTCGGCCAGCCCTTCGTGAACCAGCGCTGGCTCGGTGGTCTCCTGACCAACTTCCAGACGGTCTCGAAGCGCCTCGCCCGCATGAAGGAGCTCGAGGACATCGACTTCGACGACACGACGCAGGGCTTCACCAAGAAAGAGCTCCTGATCAAGAAGCGCGAGCTCGACAAGCTGCACAAGACGCTCGGCGGCATCCGCAACCTCACGAAGACGCCGTCCGCCCTCTGGGTCGTCGACACCAAGAAGGAGCACCTCGCGATCGACGAGGCCAAGAAGCTGGGCATCCCGGTCATCGGCATCCTCGACACGAACTGCGACCCCGACGAGATCACCTTCCCGATCCCCGGCAACGACGACGCCATCCGCTCCGTCGGTCTGCTGACCCGCATCGTCGCCGACGCTGCCGCCGAGGGCCTGGTGCAGCGTCACCAGAAGCCGGAGGACGCCGACGCTCCCGTCGAGCCCCTCGCCGAGTGGGAGGCCGAGCTGCTCGCGCAGGGCGAGGCGAAGGCCGCCGAGTCGGCTCCCGCCGCCGAGGCGCCTGTCGAGGCCGTTCCCGTCGAGGAGAACGACGCCGACGCTCAGGTCGCCGCGAAGCCCCTGGGCGAGCCGGTCGTCGAGCCCGTCGCCGAGCCCCGCGACGAGACCGCTGCGGAGCCGGCCGACGCCGACGCCGCCGCGGACGCGAAGTAGAACCCCCCACCTCCCCCTTCCGACTCCACGAAAGGAAGTCAGACAATGGCGAATTTCTCCGCCGCTGACGTGAAGACCCTCCGTGACCGCCTCGGCGCGGGCATGATGGACAGCAAGAACGCGCTCGTCGAGGCCGATGGCGACATCGAGAAGGCCGTCGAGATCCTGCGCGTCAAGGGACTGAAGGGCGTCGCCAAGCGCGAGGGCCGTCAGACCACCGCGGGCCTCGTCGCCGCCAAGGCGTCGGGCGGCTACGCCACCCTGATCGAGCTCGCCAGCGAGACCGACTTCGTCGCGAAGAACGAGAAGTTCATCGCGCTGGCCGACTCCGTGCTCGAGGCCGTCGCGGCCTCCGGTGCGAAGGACGCCGCCGAGGGCAACGCCGCCGCGATCGGCGGCCAGACCGTCGAGGCCTTCGTCAACGACGAGGCCGCGCTCATGGGCGAGAAGGTCGAGCTCCGCACGGTCGCCCGTGTCGAGGGCACCGAGTTCGCGATCTACCTGCACAAGACCTCGAAGGACCTGCCCCCGCAGGTCGGCGTGGTCGTGGGCTACACCGGCTCCGACGCCGAGACCGCTCGCTCGATCGCCCAGCACGTGGCCTTCGCCGCCCCGACGTACCTGTCGCGCGACGAGGTCCCCGCCGAGGACGTCGCCAAGGAGCGCGCCATCGTCGAGGAGACCGCGAAGAACGAGGGCAAGCCCGAGGCCGCACTGCCGAAGATCATCGAGGGTCGCCTGACCGGCTTCTTCAAGGAGATCGCCCTGCTCGACCAGGCCTACGCGAAGGACAGCAAGCTGTCGGTCGCGAAGGTCGTCGAGCAGGCCGGCATCGAGATCCAGGGCTTCGCCCGGATCAAGGTCGGCGCCTAGCAAGCCACAGGACGGGGTCCGGGACGCACGCGTCCCGGACCCCGTTCGTGCGCCCGCCGCCGTCCCGGCCCGTCGAGGCCGAGGAGGTGCGCGCCGGGCACCAGACGAGCGGGCACCTGCGCCGCGACTCGCTACCCTGGCTACGGCCACGACACGAGGGAGACCCCACATGACGACAGACACCACCACACGACGACGCGTCCTCCTCAAGCTCTCGGGCGAGGCCTTCGGGGGCGGGCAGCTCGGCGTCAACCCCGACGTCGTCGGCGCCATCGCCCGCGAGATCGCCGAGGCCGCGAAGGACGTCGAGATCGCCATCGTCGTCGGCGGCGGCAACTTCTTCCGCGGCGCCGAGCTGAGCCAGCGCGGCATGGACCGGGCGCGCGCCGACTACATGGGCATGCTGGGCACCGTCATGAACGCCCTCGCCCTGCAGGACTTCCTCGAGCAGGCCGGCGCCGCCACGCGCGTGCAGAGCGCCATCGAGATGACCCAGGTCGCCGAGCCCTACATCCCGCGCCGCGCGGAGCGCCACCTCGAGAAGGGCCGCGTCGTCATCTTCGGCGCGGGTGCGGGGCTGCCCTACTTCTCGACCGACACCGTGTCGGCGCAGCGCGCGCTCGAGATCGGGGCCGCCGAGGTGCTGGTCGCGAAGAACGGCGTCGACGGCGTCTACTCGGCGGATCCCCGCCACGACCCGTCCGCCGTCAAGCTCGACCGCCTCACCTACCAGGAGGCGCTGGTCCAGGGCCTCAAGGTGGTCGACTCGACCGCCTTCAGCCTCTGCATGGACAACGGCATGCCGATGCACGTCTTCGGGATGGAGGGCGACGGCAACATCGCCCGCGCCATCCGGGGCGAGCGCATCGGGACCCTCGTCAGCAACTGACGACTAAGCTCGACGACGAACCAAGGGAGCATCGTGACGATCACTGACGTACTGACCGAGACACGCGAGAAGATGGACCGGGCACTCGAGTCGGCCAAGACGGACTTCGGGCAGGTGCGGACCGGGCGCATCAACCCCAGCCTGTTCCAGAAGATCCCTGTCGACTACTACGGGACGCCGACGCCGCTGGCGCAGCTCGCGTCGCTGCAGGTGCCCGAGGCGCGCACCATGATCGTGACGCCGTACGACAAGTCGGCCCTGAAGGAGATCGAGAGGGCCATCGCGACCTTCCCGAACCTCGGTGCCAGCCCGACCAACGACGGCACGCTCGTCCGCGTGACGATCCCCGAGCTGACGCAGGACCGCCGCAAGGAGTTCGTCAAGATCGTCCGCGGCAAGGGCGAGGACGCCAAGGTCCAGATCCGCAACGTCCGACGGAAGTCGAAGGAGTCGCTCGACGCGCTCAAGACCGAGGTCGGCGACGACGAGGTCGCGCGGGGCGAGAAGGAGCTCGAGGCGGTCACGAAGGGCTACATCGACCAGATCGACGACGCCCTGAAGAAGAAGGAAGCCGAGCTGCTCGAGGTCTAGATGAGCGACGCTCCCGACGGCGCACGTCCCGACGAGTCGGTGCCGACACCCAAGACCACCCTCGGCAGCCGTCGCGCCGACTTCGACGCCAGGGCGCAGGCCGCACGGCACGACCTCGAGAACCAGATCCGCAGTCGCCGTGCCCAGCTCGGCGCCCGCAACGAGAAGCTGACGGCCCGCACGGGACGCAACCTCCCCGCGGCCATCGCGGTGGGCGTCGGCCTCGGTGCGGCCGTCCTGCTGAGCCTGATCTTCGAGCCGGCGTTCTTCATGATCGTGGCCGGTGCCCTGATCGGGTCGTTGTGCTTCGAGCTGACGAGTGCCCTCCGTTTCGCCGGGCGGGACGTGCCCCGTCTGCCGAGCGTGCTGGTGGGCCTGGCCATGGTGCCGCTCTCCTTCGTCTTCGGGGTGCAGGGCCAGTGGCTCGGCCTCGTCGGGGGCGTCCTCGTCGTGTCGCTCTGGCGCGTGGCCGAGCTGGTGCGTCCGTCGCACCGCAAGCCCGCCTCCGTCGTCTGGCGTGACATCGGTGCCGGCGTCTTCGTGCAGATCTACTGCTCGTTCCTCGGGAGCTTCATGCTCGTCCTCGCGGCCGAGCCGAACGGCGCCAACTGGACGCTGGCGACGCTCATCATCGTGATCGCCGTCGACACGGGCGCGTACGCGACTGGCCTCAACTTCGGCAAGCACCCGATGGCGCCGCGCATCAGCCCGAAGAAGACGTGGGAGGGCTTCGCCGGGTCGGTCGCCGCGAGCCTGATCGCGGCCGTGCTCACCTCGTGGCTGATGCTCGACGAGCCCTGGTGGTTCGGCTTCGTGCTCGGCGGCGTGATCATCGTCACCGCGACGATCGGCGACCTCTCCGAGTCGCTCATCAAGCGCGACCTCGGCATCAAGGACATCAGCACCTGGTTGCCCGGCCACGGCGGGTTCCTCGACCGCCTGGACAGCACGTTGCCGTCCGCGGCAGCCGCGTACGCGCTCTACCTGCTCGTCACCTGACCCGGCCGAGGGTCTCGCCTCGGCCCCTCGAGGTCGATGCGGCATGATGGACGGCGTGAGCTCAACTTTCCCCACGGTGCCCAAGGGCCAGCGCGGCTACGACGTGTCCGAGGTCGAGGCGTTCCTCGCCGAGGCGCGAGCCGCCTACACGGGCGGGGCCGAGGCGTCGTCGGTCGACTCGGCTCGCATCCGCCGGACCGCGTTCGCCATGCGGAAGGGCGGCTACTCTCCGGCGCACGTCGACCAGGCGCTCGAGCGCCTCGAGGACGCGTTCGCGAGCCGTGAGCGCGACCGGGCGGTGACCGCCGCGGGCGACGAGGGCTGGTACGGCGAGGCGCGCAGCGGGGCCGAGGAGATCGTGGCCAGGCTCGACCGCCCGGTGGGCCACAGGTTCGACCGCGTCAGCGTGCTGACCGTCGGCTACCACCCCAAGGACGTGGACCGTCTGGCGCGGCGGCTGCAGGGCTACTTCACCGACGGCAAGGCCCTCAGCATCGACGACGTCCGGGGATCGGTCTTCCGCGCCCGGCGCGGGGGCTACCGAGAGGCCCAGGTGGACGTGCTCCTCGACGCCGTGGTCGACGTCATGCTCGCCGTCCGCTGACGGGGTCCGCGAGGCTCGCCGCCCTGCCCGTCCCCGACGCGCCAGGGAGGCCCCTGGCCGATCCGTGACGGATCCGTTAGCCTGTACGGACTCATGGGCAGGCACTCAGCGAACGCGACCACGGGCCACTCTCTCTCCGAGCAGCGGCTGGTCGTCAGTCGACCCCGCACGATCGAGAGGCGACGCGTCCCCGCCTCGCTCGTCGCACCTCCTGCGTCCCTGCCGGCCCCGACGCCTCGTCCTTCGGTCGGGCGTCGCTACGCCCTGCCGTTGGTGGGCTTCGCCGCGACCTTCGCCTTCCTCTCCGCCTCCCTCGTGAACCCGCTGTCGGGTGCCGAGGCAGCGACGACGAGCGTGGGAGGCGCGGCTGCCCTGGTGGCACCGGGCCAGTCGTTCGTCGTGGGCGCCGGCGTCGTCCTGGCTGCTGACCGTGACCAGTACGGCGTCACCCTGCCGCCGCCCCCGCCGCCGCCCGCACCGGTGGTCGAGGAGGCCTCGGCTGACGAGCCTGCAGCTGCGGACGCCGCCTCCGGCAGCGCCAAGAAGGCGCCGTCGTCGAGCGCTGCGCCCGTGGCTGGCGTCCCCGACCCGGGCACGGCGAAGGCCATCGCCGCCGAGATGGTGGCCGCGCGCGGCTGGGGCACCGGCGAGTACGACTGCCTGGTCTCGTTGTGGAACAAGGAGTCGGGCTGGAACATCAACGCCCACAACAAGTCCAGCGGGGCGCACGGCATCCCGCAGGCCCTGCCGGGCAGCAAGATGGCCTCGGCCGGCGCTGACTGGCAGACCAACCCCGCCACGCAGATCACCTGGGGGCTCGGCTACATCCAGGGCCGCTACAAGACCCCGTGCGGTGCGTGGGGCCACTCGCAGTCGGTCGGCTGGTACTGAGCCAGCACCGCTGAGCCAGCACCGCTGAGCCAGCACCGCTGAGCCAGCACCGCTGAGCCAGCACC
>NZ_CAUPYL010000101.1:0-8752 GCF_963515265.1 uncultured Frigoribacterium sp. | reverse complement strand
CGACCGTGCCGTCCCGGCCGGGGCCCGGCTCCGGACCCACCCTCGAGAGCTCGTGCAGCTCGCGGGGCACGACCCCGCGGCCGCGCTCGACGCCCTGTGGCGGCTCGGCGTGCGCAGCGTGCTCGTCGAGGGCGGCCCGACCGTCGCCAGCGCCTTCGTCCGCGCCGGCCTCGTCGACGATTACCTCGTCTACCTCGCCCCGACGCTGATCGGCGGCGCACGCACCGCGCTCGACGACCTCGGCGTCGGCACGATCGACGATCAGCGACGCCTCCGCGTCGCCGACGTCACCCTGCTCGGCACCGACCTGCTGGTCGTGGCCCGCGACGACACCCGGAGCACCCCATGACCGACGCCCACTCCCCCGACTCCCCCCGCGTCTCCCACGTGACGTTCGAGGTCGAGACCACCGTCCCCACCTCGCACGGCACGTTCCGGATGCGTGCGTACACCGACGTCGAGACGGGCGCCGACCACATCGCGATCGTCGCCTCCGGGCCCGACGGCGCCGCCCCCTCCGACGGGGCGCTCGTGCGGGTCCACTCCGAGTGCCTGACCGGCGAGGCCTTCGGCTCGCTCAAGTGCGAGTGCGGCCCCCAGCTCGACGCCGCCCTCGACACCATCCGCGACCACGGCGGGGTCGTCGTCTACCTGCGCGGCCACGAGGGCCGAGGCATCGGGCTCATCAACAAGCTGCGCGCCTACCGGCTGCAGGAGGACGGCCTCGACACCCTCGACGCCAACCTGGCGCTCGGCCTGCCCGCCGACTCCCGCCAGTACGGCGCCGCGGCCGACATGCTGCGCGACCTCGGCGTGACGTCGGTCCGGCTCCTCAGCAACAACCCCGAGAAGCGCCGTCAGCTCGTGCAGCACGGCATCGAGGTGCTCGAGTCCGTGCCCCTCGTCGTCGGCGTGGGGGCCTTCAACGAGGGCTACCTCGACACCAAGCGAGACCGCATGGGCCACGAGCTGCCCGAGGAGCTGCACGGCGACGCCTGACCCGTCACCGGTCCCAGCGGAGGCGCAGGTGGCTCGGGACGGGACGAAGTACCGTGGTCGAGGCGATCTGCCGCGACCTTCCCCGAGAGGCACCATGAGCTCCGACACGAGCCGCTCCGACCCGAGCACTCGATCCGCGTCGTCCCCCGCACCCGCTCGACGAGGACGGTCAGGTCGGACGGGCCGCCGAGAGGCGGACGGGCCCCGCGCGACGTTCCGTCAGCTGCTGCCGTACCTCTTCGAGCACAAGAAGGTGATGGTGGTCATCATCGTGCTCAGCGTGCTGGGCGCCGCCGCCTCGCTCGGCCAGCCCCTCCTCGTCAGCCAGGTCATCACGCTCGTGCAGCAGGGCGAGACGCTCGGCCGGCTCGTCTGGGCGCTCGTCGCCCTGGTCGTCGTCGCCGGCCTGCTGAGCGGGTTCCAGCACTACCTGCTGCAGCGCACCGGCGAGGGCGTCGTGCTCTCGAGCCGCCGCAGGCTCGTGGCGAGCCTGCTGCACCTGCCGGTCAGCGAGTTCGACCGTCGACGCACGGGCGACCTCGTGTCGCGCGTCGGCAGCGACACGACCCTGCTGCGCGCCGTGCTGACCCAGGGCCTCGTCGAGGCGATCGGCGGCTCCCTGACCTTCGTCGGCGCCCTGGTCGGCATGTTCCTGATCGACCCCGTCCTGCTCGGCCTCACCGTGCTCGTGGTCGCCGTCTCGGTGACGGTCGTCGTGTTGCTCTCGGGCCGCATCCGCGTCGCCAGCCGGCGCGCACAGGAGAAGGTCGGCGACCTGACCGCCGCCGTCGAGCGGTCGATCAGCTCGGTGCGGACGATCCGCGCGAGCGGCGCCACCGAACGGGAGATCACCGGCGTCCAGGCCGACGCCGAGGGCGCCTACCGGCGGGGCCTCGAGGTCGCGCGCATCTCGGCGCTCGTCGTGCCCATCGCCTCCGTCGCGCTGCAGGCGTCGTTCCTCGTCGTGCTGGGCGTCGGCGGCTTCCGCGTCGCGAACGGCACGATCGACATCGCCTCGCTCGTGTCGTTCATCCTGTTCCTCTTCCTGATGATCATGCCGCTCGGCCAGGCCATGGGGGCCGTCCTCAGCGTCAACCAGGCGCTCGGGGCGCTCGGCCGCATCCAGGAGATCCTCGACCTGCCGCGCGAGACGGAGGGCGACGGCGTCGTCGCCGCGGGCCTCGGCGGCGACGCCAGGGTCGAGACCGACGCCGCGATCCGCTTCGACGACGTGCACTTCCGCTACCCCGACTCGCCCCCGGCCGTCGACGGCACGCCAGCCGCCAAGGAGGCGCGCGCGGCCTCGGACGACGACCTCACCGTGCTCCGCGGCGTCTCGTTCTCGGCTCCCGTGGGCAAGCGCACCGCCCTGGTCGGCCCGTCCGGAGCCGGCAAGAGCACCATCCTCGCCCTCATCGAGCGCTTCTACGACCCCACCTCCGGCGTCGTCCGTCTCGGCGGCGTGGACGTCCGCGCGCTCGACCGCGTCGACCTGCGCGCGCAGATCGGCTACGTCGAGCAGGACGCTGCGGTCCTGGCGGGCACCCTGCGCGACAACCTCACCCTCGGCTCGCCCGAGGCCACCGACGACGACTGCCGCCGGGTGCTCGAGGCGGTCAACCTCACCGCCGTGCTCGAGCGCGGCGAGCTCGGCCTCGACGCCCAGGTCGGCGAGGACGGCGTGCTGCTCTCGGGCGGCGAGCGCCAGCGTCTCGCGATCGCACGCACGCTGCTCTCGGCTCCCCCGCTGCTGCTGCTCGACGAGTCGACGTCGAGCCTCGACGGGCTCAACGAGCAGCGCCTCCGTGAGGCCATCGACGCCGTCGCCGAGGGTCGCACCCTGATCGTGATCGCGCACCGGCTCTCGACGGTCGTGGACAGCGACCAGATCGTCGTCGTTGACGACGGACGGGTCGTCGGCGTCGGCACGCACTCCGAGCTGGTCGAGAGCACGCCGCTCTACAAGGACCTCGCGAAGCACCAGCTGCTCGTCTGATCCCCTCCTGCGGGGCCGCGGGGTCGCGGGGTCGCGGGGTCGCGGCACCGTGGGCCCGCCGGGAGGCCGGGTCGCCTAGCCTGGCCCGATGAGCGACGACGCCCGCGAGCCCGAGGTCCTGTTCCACGTCGACCGGGGCGTGGGCGTCGTCATGCTGAACCGGCCCGGCAAGATCAACGCGGTGACCGAGGGCATGCTCGGCCTGATCGAGCGCGCCCTCGACGCCTGGCAGGACGACGACGAGGTCGAGGCCCTGCTGCTGCGCGGAGCCGGCCCCCGGGGCTTCTGTGCCGGCGGCGACATCACCGCGATCCGCCGCGACGCGACGGCGGACCCTGCCCGCAGCGTGGCGATGTGGCGTCGGGAGTACCGGGGCGCGCTGCGGCTGGGCCGCTGGGACCGTCCGGTCGTCTCGTACCTCGACGGCATCGCCATGGGCGCCGGCGTCGGGCTCGGCGGGCACGTGTCCCTGCGGGTCGTGACGCCGCGCAGCCGGGTCGGCATGCCCGAGACCCTGATCGGCCTGACGCCCGACGCGGGCGGCAGCTACCTGCTCTCGAGGGCGCCCGGCGAGCTGGGCACCCACCTGGCGCTGACCGGCGCCGCGATGACCGCCTCCGACGCCCTGCTCACGGGCTTCGCCGACGTCCTCGTCGCCGAGGAGGGCGAGGCCGGCGGCGACCTCGTGCTGGACGCGCTCGCGACGGGCGGCCCCGACGCCGTCCGGGCCCTCGCGGTCGAGCCTCCCCCGGCGCCGCTCGCCGCCGAGCGCAGCTGGATCGACGACGCCTACGAGGGCGATGACGCGGTCCGCGTGCTCGCTCGACTGCGCGGGCTCGCGCGGGACGGGGTCGACGCGGCCGGCAGGGCAGCGGACGACCTCGAGGCCGCCTCCCCCACCTCCGTCGTGCTCACGCTGGCCGCCCAGCGCCGGGCGCGCAGCCTGCCCGACCTCGAGGCCGTGCTCGGCCAGGAGCTCGGGCTCGTCACCGCCCTGGCCGACTCGCCCGACCTCGTCGAGGGGATCCGCGCACGGGTGGTCGACAAGGACAGGTCGCCGCGCTGGTCGCCCGCCAGCCTGGCCGAGGTCGACGCCGCCGCCGTGATCGAGGGCATCGACTGGGACACTCGGATCTGACCCGCCACGGACCGGTGTCAGGCCACCCCGGCCGACTCCCGTGCCGCCTCGATGACCTCGAGCGCCGCGAGGGCGTCGCGCGGGTCGACGGGCACGGGCCCGGCCCCGTGGAGCGCGCGGGCGAGCTGCTCGTAGAACAGCGGGTACCGGCCCCGGTCGGTCGGCTCGGGCCGGGCTTCGGTGCCGATCCCGACGAGGCCGTGTCGCTCGTCGGGGACGCGGCCGTACCCGGGGTCGCGGGGCGACGTGCCCGACGCCAGCTGCGCCTCCTGCGGGTCGAGCCCGTCGACGACGTAGGCACCGGCCGTGCCGAGGAGGCGGAGGCGCGGGGCGGGCTGGGCTGCGACGTGGCTCATCCAGAGCCGCGACCGGACGCCGCTCTCGTGCCGGAGGGACACGAACACGTCGTCGTCCGCGGCTCCCGACGGGCGTCGCCGCGCGATCTCCGCGTGCACGTCGGCCACGGGGCCGAAGAGGTGCAGCGCCTGGTCGACGAGGTGCGGGCCGAGGTCGAACAGGACGCCGCCGCCCTCGGCAGCCGTCGCCTCCGACTTCCAGCCCGCCCGGTTCGCGGTCTTCCACGGCTCGAAGCGCGACTCGAAGGTGTGGACCTCGCCGAGCGCGCCGTCCCTCACCAGGCGCGAGGCCGTGAGGTAGTCGCCGTCCCAGCGACGGTTCTGGTACACCGTCAGCGTCCGTCCGAGCGACTCGGCGAGCTCGATCAGCTGACGAGCCGAGGAGGCGGTGGTCGCGACGGGCTTGTCGACGACGACCGCGGACCCGGCGCGCAGTGCGTCCGCGGCCACGTCGGCGTGCGTCGCGTTCGGCGTCGCGACGACCACCAGGTCGAGGCCGAGCGCGTCGAGGTCGCCCACGCGCGGGACGATCTCGACCCCGGGGTGCGAGGTCCTGGCCTGGTCGGCGCGGTCCGCGTCGCGCGTGACCACGGCGACGAGGTCGTACGAGTCGTCGGCGGCCACGAGGGGCGCGTGGAACACCCGGCCGGCGAGGCCGTAGCCGACGATGCCGACCCGGAGGCGGGGCTGGTTCGGCTCCGGGGCTCGCCCGGACTGCTGCGAGGCCGGGGCGCTCATGCGGCGAAGGGGTCGGGGGTCATCAGGTACACCGTCTCGAGGTACTCCTGGATGCCCTCCAGGCCGCCCTCGCGTCCGAGGCCGGACGCCTTGACGCCTCCGAACGGCGCCGAGGCGTTCGACACGACGCCGACGTTGAGGCCGAGCATCCCGGTCTCGAGCGTCTCGGCCAGGCGCTGCCCGCGGGCGAGGTCACGGGTGAACGCGTAGGCCACGAGGCCGAACTCGGTGTCGTTCGCCAGCCGCACCGCCTCCTCCTCGTCGGCGAAGGTCGAGACGGCCAGCACGGGGCCGAAGATCTCCGTCGTGAGGAGCTCGCTGCCCGGCCGCACCCCGTCGAGGACGGTCGCCTCGTAGAACGTGCCCGTGCCGTCGACGCGCGCGCCGCCCGTCCGCACGACGGCGCCGCGCGCGACCGCGTCGTCGACGAGGCGCTCGGCCTTCTCGACCGCTCGGTCGTCGATCAGCGGGCCGACGTCGACCCCGTCGTCGGTGCCGCGGCCGAGCGTCATCCCCTCGACGCGCTCGGTCACCCGGCGGACGAACTCGTCCGCGACCGCCTCGTGCACGAGGAACCGGTTGGCCGCGGTACAGGCCTGCCCGACGTTGCGGAACTTGGCCAGCAGGGCACCCTCGACGGCCGAGTCGAGGTCCGCGTCGTCGAAGACGAGGAACGGCGCGTTGCCGCCGAGCTCCATCGACGTGCGGAGCACGCGCTCGGACGCCTGGGCGAGCAGGGTCGAGCCGACCGGCGTCGACCCCGTGAAGCTGAGCTTGCGGAGGCGCGGGTCGCGGATGAGGGGCTCGCAGACGTCGCCGGCCGAGGTCGTCGTCACCACGTTCACCACGCCGCGGGGCACCCCGGCCTCGGCGAGGATGCCGACGAGGGCGAGCGTCGTGAGCGGCGTGAGGTCGGCGGGCTTCACGACCACGGTGCAGCCGGCCGCGAGGGCGGGCGCGATCTTGCGCGTCGCCATCGCGAGGGGGAAGTTCCAGGGGGTGATCAGCAGGCACGGGCCGACGGGGCGCTTCAGCACGACGGTCCGGCCGGTCCCCTCCGGGTTCGTGCCGTAGCGGCCCGAGATGCGCACCGCCTCCTCGCTGGCCCAGCGGACGAACTCCGAGCCGTAGGCGACCTCGCCGCGCGACTCGGCGAGCGGCTTGCCCATCTCGAGCGTCATGAGCAGCGCGAGGTCGTCGGCGCGCTCGCGGAGCAGGTCGAACGCCCGCCGCAGGATGTCGGAGCGGGTGCGGGGCGGCGTCGCCGCCCATGCCGCCTGCGCGGCGACGGCGGCGTCGAGGGCGCGGAGCCCGTCGGAGGCGTCGCCGTCGGCGACCGTTGCGATCACGTCGCCGGTGGACGGGTCGCGCACGTCGAAGGTGCGGCCCGCTGTCGCCGGAGCCCACGTCCCGTCGACGTGGAGGCCGGCAGGCACGGCGGCGAGGACTCGAGCCTCGTCGGCGGCGCTCACGAACGCACCGTCTCGACGCCGGCTGCGCGCAGTTCGTCGAGGGTGGCGGCGCTCGGCCCCTCGGCGACACCGGCGACGAGGTCGGTGAGGACCCTCACGCGGAGCCCGGCCCGCGCCGCGTCGAGCGCGGAGGCGCGGACGCAGTGGTCGGTGGCCAGGCCCACGACGTCGACCTCGGTGACGCCGTGTCGGGCGACGAGGTCGGCGAGCGGCTCGCCCTGCTCGGTGGCGGCCTCGAAGATCGAGTAGGCCGGGCTGCCCGTCCCCTTCCGCACGTGCTCGTCGACGAGCGAGACGTCGAGGTCGGGGTGGTACTCGGCGCCCGCGCTGCCCCGGACGCAGTGCGGCGGCCAGGTGTCGACGAAGTCCGGCTCGGCGGCGAAGTGGCCGCCGTTGTCGCCCTGGTCGTCGTGCCAGTCGCGGCTGGCGACGACGACGTCCCACCGGGCCCGGTCACCGCGGAGGCGCTCCGTGACCCGGGCGGCGACGCCTGCGCCCCCGGCGACGGCGAGGGCGCCTCCCTCGGTGAAGTCGTTCTGGACGTCGATGACGAAGAGCGCGGTGGTCATGCTCCCATCCTCCCTCTGTGGCCTGGTGCTGTGCTGGTGCTGGTGCTGGTGCTGTGCTGGTGCTGGTGCTGTGCCGGCGCCCGGCCGTCCCGGTCAGCTGTTCGCGAGCGAGTTCCCGCAGCGCCACACCGACGCTGTGAGGGTGTCGAGGGCGCTGCGGGCGTTGTCCTTCACCGGGCCGATCGCGTAGAAGGCGAAGGTCAGGGGAGTCCCGTCGGCCGAGTCGATCGAGCCGGCGAGCGTGTACGCGGTGTCGATCCAGCCGGTCTTGGCGTGCACCGCGCCGCGGGCGTCGGCGTTCGAGCCCGTGAAACGGGAGGCGAGTGTGCCGGTGCGGCCCGAGATCGGCAGGGCGTCGTAGACCGTGCCCAGGCCGTGGGCGCGGTCGCGCACCTGGATCATCAGCCGCGCCACGAAGGTCGACGGCACGGCGTTGTTCTCGCTCAGCCCCGAGCCGTCGACGATCGTGATCGTCGACGCGTCGAGACCGTAGGTGCCGCCGAGCGCGGACCGGTACAGGGCCGTCAGGGAGGCGGCCGACCCGTCCGCCCCGGACACCCTCGACGAGGCCCGTGCGAGCATCTCGGCCAGCGTGTTGTCCGAGTTCGGCAGCATCTGGCCGATCAGCGTCGACACGGGTTGCGACTGCACGGACCCCAGCACCGTGGCGCTGCTCGCCGTGCCCTGGGAGATCGACGCCGACGCCGCCCCCGGGACGCCCGCCGCGACGAGCGCGGACCGGAAGGCCTCGCCGGCCCGGCCGACCGGGTCGGTGCTGCGCGGGCTCGTGACCGCGGAGGGGTCGGCCCGGTCGCCGTCGACCATCAGCGCGGTGACCTCGCTGTGGTAGCCGATCGTCTGCTCGGTGCGCTTCCACGACGGGTCCCACTTGTCGGCCTGGCTCCACCAGGTGGCGTCGAGCGTGATCTGCGAGACCGGCTGGCCGCCGAGCGAGGCGGCGACCTGCCCTGCCAGGTCGCTGAGCGTCGGGGCGCCGGAGTACACGCTGCGGCCCGTCGCGCTGAGGGTCGGGTCGCCGCCGCCCACGAGGGCGATCGTCCCGCTGCCCGGGTCGCCCGTGACCGTGGTCGTGAGACGGTGGTCGCCGCCCAGGACCGCGAGCGCCACGGCGCTCGTCAGGGTCTTGAGCACGCTGCCGGTCCGGGCCGGGGTCGACCCGCTCCGGTCGAAGAGGACCTCGCCCGTCGCCGCGTTGACGACCGACCCCTCGAACTGGGCGAGGCGAGGATCGGACGCGGCGGCGGCGACCGAGCAGGTGCGCAGCTTCGTGGCCTGCGGCACGACCGCGGGCGCGACGCGCTGGGGGTCGGGCGCCGCGGTGGGGTCGGGTGTGACGGTGACGACCTCGGCCGGTTCGGCACCGCCGTCGCCATCCGCTCCGGACAGGGCACTCGACGCGACGGGAACGTCGGGAGCGGTCGCGGCGCCGGCGGCGACCGCACCGCCGCCGAGCAGGGCGAACG
>NZ_CAUPYL010000100.1:0-8990 GCF_963515265.1 uncultured Frigoribacterium sp. | reverse complement strand
CGCGAGGACCGCAGTGCCCGTGACGGCGACGACCGCGGTGGCTACCAGGGCCGCGACGACCGTGGCGGACGCCCCGAGCGTGGTGGCTACCAGGGTCGCGACGACCGCGGCGGACGCCCGGCCGGTGGCGGCTACCAGGGTCGCGACGACCGCGGTGGGCGCGATGACCGTGGGGGACGCTCCGAGCGCGGCGGCTACCAGGGTCGCGACGACCGTGGCGGACGCCCCGCTGGTGGCGGCTACCAGGGTCGCGATGACCGTGGCGGTCGCCCGGCCGGTGGTGGCTACCAGGGTCGCGATGACCGTGGTGGTCGTCCGGCTGGTGGTGGCTACCAGGGTCGTGACGACCGTGGTGGGCGTCCCGCCGGTGGTGGCTACCAGGGTCGTGACGACCGTGGTGGACGTCCTGCTGGCGGTGGTTACCAGGGTCGCGATGACCGTGGTGGTTACCAGGGTCGCGACGACCGTTCCGGTCGCGACGACCGCGGCGGACGCCCCGAGCGCGGCGGCGACCGTCCGTTCCGTGGCCGCCCCGACGACGGGGGACGTGGCCCCCGCGGGGGCGGGCGGTCGTGACCGACCCGACCCGCGCCTCCTCGACGGACTTCAGCGAAGCTGACCCCAGCACGAGCTCGGCACGCCTCGGCGTGACCGTCGACGACCTCGTCGGCGGCACGCGCCGTCTCGACGGCCAGGTGCGGATCGTGGGCTCCGGCCTGCTCGGCACGAGCATCGGGCTGCGGCTGCGCGAGCACGGCGTCGACGTGATCCTCGACGACGCCTCGCCCGCGGCCCGCAGCCTCGCCGTCGACTACGGCGCAGGTCGCGTCGCCGCCGAGGGCGATGCCCCCGTGCTCGTCGTCGTGGCGGTGCCGCCCGACGTCACGGCCGAGATCGTCCACCGCGAGCTCGACGCGTTCCCGGAGGCGCTGGTCACCGACGTCGCCTCGGTCAAGGTCGCCCCGCTCGACGAGCTCCGTGCCCGTGGGGCCGACGTCTCGCGCTACATCGGCTCGCACCCCATGGCCGGTCGCGAGCGCGGCGGGGCCATCTCGGCCCGCGCCGACCTGTTCGCCGGCCGTCCGTGGGTCATCGCCGGACACGACGACATCAGCTACCGCCGCGCCGCGGCCGTCGAGGACCTCGCCCTCGACCTCGGCGCCACCCCGATCGAGATGACGCCCGAGGAGCACGACGCGGGCGTCGCCCTCGTCAGCCACGTGCCGCAGGTCGTGTCGAGCCTCATGGCGACTCGCCTGCGCGACGCGACCGACGCCTCCCTTGGGCTCGCAGGCGGGGGAGTGCGCGACGTCACGCGCATCGCCGCCAGCGACCCGGCCCTGTGGGTGCAGATCCTCGGCGCCAACGCGTCCCGTGTCGTCGAGGTGCTGCGCGACCTGCGCGACGACCTCGACGGCGTGATCGCGGCGCTCGCCGACCCCTCTGCCCCGGGCGCTCGCCGCACGGTCGCCGAGGCCATCGGCGCCGGCAACACCGGCGTCGCACGCCTGCCCGGCAAGCACGGGCAGTCGACACGGTTCAGCTCGGTCGTCGTCATCGTCGACGACGCCCCGGGCCAGATCGCCCGCCTGCTCGCCGACATCGGCGACATCGGCGTCAACCTGGAAGACCTGCGGCTGGAGCACTCGCCCGGCGCGCAGGTGGGACTCGCGGAGGTCAGCATCGTGCCCGAACAAGAAGAACGACTCGTCGCCGAGCTCGAGGGGCGCGGCTGGACCGTGTCCGGGGCGTTCGCATGAGCGCCGAGGACACTACCGGGCCCGTCGGCTCGGCTGGTTCCGCAGGCTCGCCCGTCGAGCTCGACGTCGAGCGCGCCCCCGGCGAGCACGGTGTCGGCGGCCCCGCCGGCGAGGCGCACACGGCCGAGCTGCGCGAGCGGACCGCGGAGGCGGTGCACCGGCACGTCGTCGTGGCCGTCGACGGTCCGGCCGGCAGCGGCAAGTCCAGCGTGAGCCGCGCCTCCGCCGTGGCCCTCGGCTACGACTACCAGGACACGGGCGCGGCCTACCGCGCCTTCGCCCTGCACGCTCTCGACAGCGGCGTCGACCTCGACGACGCGGACGCCGTGATCGGGGCGCTGCCCTCGTTCGCGTACGCGATCGAGATCGACCCGGCCCGCGCCTCCTCGGTGACCGTGGGAGGCGCGGACGTCACGGACGAGATCCGCACGCCCCGCGTGACCGGCGCCGTCAGCCACGTGGCCAAGCTGCCGGAGGTGCGGCGCTTCATGGTCGACCTGTTCCGTCGCATCATCGCGTCGACCGACCGGCCCGGCATCGTGACCGAGGGCCGCGACATCACCACGGTCGTCGCGCCGGACGCCCAGGTGCGCATCCTGTTGACGGCGAGCGAAGAGGCTAGGATGGCCAGGCGTTCCGCCGAGGTCACCGGGCAGTCCGCCGAGGAGACCGCTCGGCAGCTGTCGACCCGCGACCGGCTGGACAGCAAGGTCGTCGACTTCATGACCGCCGCCGAGGGCGTGTCGACCGTCGACTCCACCCATCTCGACTTCGACCAGACGGTGCAGGCCGTGGTCGAGCTCGTGCGAGCGAGCACCCCCACACGCTAGGAGCCTCCATGGCAGACGATGACAAGTACCCCGAGCTCGACGACCAGATGGTCGGCCGCATCCAGGCGATGCCCGACGAGGACGCGGAGCAGCGTGCCCGCGCCCTGCGTGCCGGTCTGGCCGACTACGAGCTGGACGACGAAGACGTCGACGTCCTCGAGGGCGGCGAGTGGGATCCTGACGCCCTCACCTACGCGCCGGCCCTGCCGGTGCTCGCCATCGTCGGCCGCCCCAACGTCGGCAAGAGCGCCATGGTCAACCGCATCCTCGGCCGCCGCGAGGCCGTCGTCGAGGACAAGCCGGGCGTCACCCGCGACCGCGTCTCGTACAAGGCCGAGTGGGGCGGGCGCCGGTTCACCCTCGTCGACACCGGCGGGTGGGAGCCCGACGCGATCGGCATCGACAAGTCCGTCGCGATGCAGGCCGAGATCGCCGTCGACCTGGCGGACGCCGTGCTGTTCGTCGTCGACGTCAACGTCGGGGCCACGGCCACCGACGAGCACGTCGTCCGCATGCTGCGCGCCTCGCACAAGCCGGTCATCCTGGTCGCGAACAAGAGCGACGACGCCCGCAAGGACCTGGAGGCGGCCTCGCTCTGGTCGCTGGGCCTCGGCGAGCCGTTCCCCGCGTCGGCCCTGCACGGCCGCAACGTCGCCGACCTGCTCGACATGATCATGACGAAGCTCCCCGCCGTCTCGACGGTCGCGAAGGAGGAGATCGGCGGACCCCGCCGCGTCGCCATCCTCGGCCGCCCGAACGTCGGCAAGAGCTCGCTGCTGAACAAGGCCGCGGGCGAGGAGCGCGTCGTCGTCAACGAGCTCGCGGGCACCACCCGCGACCCGGTCGACGAGCAGGTCGAGATCGCCGGTCGGATCTGGACCTTCGTCGACACGGCGGGCATCCGCAAGCGCGTCCACCTGCAGCAGGGCGCCGACTTCTACGCCTCGCTCCGCACCTCCGCAGCGCTCGAGAAGGCCGAGGTCGCCGTCGTCGTCATCGACGTCACCGAGCCCATCTCGACGCAGGATCTGCGGATCATCGACCTGGTGCTCGAGTCGGGCCGTGCGCTCGTGCTCGCCTTCAACAAGTGGGACCTGCTCGACGACGACCGTCGCCGCTACCTCGAGCGCGAGATCGAGCAAGATCTCGACCACGTCTCGTGGGCGCCGCGCGTCAACATCTCGGCCCGCACCGGTCGTCACCTCGAGAAGCTCGTGCCGGCCCTCGAGCTCGCGCTCGAGTCGTGGGACACCCGCATCCCCACCGGCAAGTTCAACGCCCTGCTGGCCGAGCTCGTCGCGGAGCACCCGCACCCGCTGCGCTCGGGCAAGCAGCCCCGCATCCTGTTCGGCACCCAGGCGGCGAACCGCCCGCCGACCTTCGTGCTCTTCACCACCGGGTTCCTCGACCCGCAGTACCGCCGGTTCATCACGCGCCGCCTGCGCGAGATCTTCGGCTTCGAGGGCACCCCGATCACGGTGAACATGCGCGTGCGCGAGAAGCGCAAGCGTCCGTAGCTCGTCTCTCCCTCTGCCCCTGTGGGGTGAACGCCCGGTTGTGGATCCGTCCACGGCCGGGCGTTCGGCGTTGCTAGGGTGATGCCCACGTGAGCCGACATTGACATATCGGGCACAGGATCTTCCACTGACGAGAGGCGAGGCATGGCGGCGACGATCGACGTAGACCTGGATGCGCTGGAGGGGATGGCTGCGGCCGTGCGGACAGCCGGGGAGGGGCTGGCGTTCTCGCACCTCCTGACCGGCGACTGCTCGGCGGCGCTGGGTTCCGGTGGCGTGGCTGGGGTGCTGGGCGAGGTGACCGTGCACCTGGCCCGCCGCGTCGACCTCGCGCTCGAGCTGCTGGGACGGCTCGCGGCGCTGCCGGCCGAGTTCGTCGCCGGCATGCGCGCCGTCGACGAGGGGCTCGCGGCGCAGGCCGGGGGCAGCGCCGGTGCGGGGGCAGCGAGATGAGCGTCGACGAGCTCGACCCCGGCAAGGGCGACCCTGCCGAGATCTCCCGTCTCTCGAGGCGGAGACGAGAGAAGCACGACGACCTCAGCCTCGGCCGGCACCGTCTCGAGAGGTGCCTGGGCTGGGCTGCGACCGAGTGGCGGGCTGAGGCCGGCCGCGCGTTCGGCGACACGGGCGAGGTGCTCGTCGGCGAGCTGGCGACCCTGATGGACGCCGTCGAGCAGCACGGCGTGCTGCTCGAGGCGTACGGAGCCGAGGTCGGCGACATCGCCGCGGTGCAGCGGCTGCTCGAGCTGCGCCGGGGCGAGGTCGACGTGGCCTTGCGACGCGGGGCCGAGTCCCTGCTCGTGCTCGAGGCGGAGGAGGCGATGGTCCCCTCGGTGGGTCTCGGGCTCGGTCTCGGCCTGCGAGACGCCGAGAGGGAGGCTCTTCGTCGCGAGGAGCAGGCCGGCCACGACGAGCTGGCCCGGATAGGGCGGCAGTGGGCCGAGCTGGTCGAGCGACGCGACGCGGCGGACAGCGTCTGCATCGCGGGGCTCTACGAAGCACCGGCGACGAGCGGCTTCTTGAGCGCCTCCGCCGACGTCCGCGAGGCGACGACGCCGGAGCAGGCGCTGCGCCTGCTCGACGGGCTCTCGACCGTCGACCTGGCCCTGCTGTTCGCCGAGCTCCCGCTGCTCGCGACCCTGATCGCCGAGGCCTCGCCGGAGGTGGTGCGCGAGTGGTGGGACTCGCTCGCCCGGCTGCGCCCCGTCTCGGGCGACGGGCTGTCGGCCGCGCAGCAGGCGCTCGTGCTCGCCGTCCCGTGGCTGATCGGCAACCTGGACGGCGTGCCGCCTCGGGCACGGATCCGGGCGAACGCGGTGACGGCGGCCGAGCAGATGGTCGAGAACCAGCGGGTGATCGACGACATCGCCCGGCATCCGCTGGACGATCCTCAGGCCCGTGAGCTGATGGCCGAGCTCGAGCGGGAGAACGCGTACCTGCGCGGCGCGACGGCCGTGCCGCCGACGGTGCAGCTGTACACGTACGACCGGGCGGCGGACAGGATCGTCGAGATGCTCGGGGAGTGGCCCGTCGCCGGTGCCCCGGAGCGGATCTACACGTACGTGCCGGGGACGTCCGCGCAGATGGGGGACTTCTGGGCGGACGGAACGGGTCTCCGGGCGTTCTCGCGTCGGCTGATGGCCGACGACGAGGTCGACAGCGTCGCGTTCATCTACAAGGACGGGCGGTTCCCCGGGGGCGGTGAAGGGGAGTTCCCGCTCGAGAAGAAGAACATCCTGGCTGCCCTCGCGCAGGCGAACTCCTCGGCGTTCGCCCGTGAGTCAGGTGAGCGCCTCGCGGCGTTCCGGGCCGGACTCGACGCCGGCGGGGCGGCGATCGATTCGCCGCCTCCTCGCTCGGTCGGGATCGGTCACAGCTGGGGCGCGGCCAACATCCTGGCGTCGGAGCTCGCGGGCGCGAAGTTCGACCACGTCGTTTCGCTCGCCGGGGCGGGCGCCGTGCAGGAGTGGGCCGGCTCGCCGGACACCGAGTACGACTCGTTCCGCTACGACGACGCACTCGGTGTGGTGCAGGCGACGGGCGTCGTCTACCGGCACCACAACCCCCAGTACCTCGCCGAGTTCGAGCGGCACGTGTACGAGAGCGACGCCGACCGCGCCACGAAGTGGAACTCGCCCCTCTTCCTCCGAGTCGCGACGTTGCTCGTCAACCACGGGCTGATCGCGAGTGACTCGCGGCAGAACCAACAGGTCATCCGCGACGTCCTCAAAGAGCTGCGCTCGGTGGACCCGCAGTGAGGGCGGCCTGGACTGCTGGAGGGGCGGCGATGCTTGCCGTGGTCCTGACCGCGAGCCTGGGAGGATGCTCGTGGAGACAGGCGTCCAACGGCGCGGGGGCGAGAACGCAGATCTCGCAGCAGACCCTCGCCGAGATCAGGGTCGTCGTCAAGGAGATCGAGCGGGAGGTGGCCGCTTTCGTTCCGCCGGACCTCGTCACGGGCGAAGTCGAGTCGACCAGTGGTTCGCTCACCGGCTGCTCCCCAGGAGCGGCGAGCTGGGGGAGCCACACGGCGTTGCCGGTGAGCAGGCCTCCGGCATTCCGAGAGCTCGCGGACGACCTGCGGGAGCACTGGGCGCGCGCCGGTGACTTCGATGTCGAGCTGACGGAGGGCTCCACCGGTGAGCCGCGGCTCATCCTCAGGAGCCCCGTCCTCGGCAACTACTACGTCGAGATGATCGAGGAGTTCCTCCAGGTCGCCTCGTTCTCGACGTGCTTCGCCTACGACGCGGAACGCGACGGCTACGACTGGGAGATCGGAGCAGAGTGACGGGAACACACTGATGCATGGGGCACGATGGGGTGGTGCGAACGGTGCGGACGGTGCGAGGCGAGGTGGTCGGGCCCCGGGACGGTGTGGACGCGACCAGTACCCTCAGCGACTCCGCCGACCGGCTGTGGAGGCGCCTCCGGCTGGACAGGATCGCCGGAGGACGTCAGGCCCAGCACGTCATCCACGAGGACATGCGCGAGCACCCGCGCACAGTGCGGGCCTTCATGGGCATCCGGTGGCTGCTGCTCGGCGAGACCGTCGTCGGGCTCACCGCGATCTTCATCGCCGCCGTGCTGTGGAGCCGGGGCGAGCACGTGCCGTGGGCCGTGTGGTTCCGCTCGACCGTGGTGCTCTTCATCACGGCGTCGCTCTACGTCTTCGCCTGGCGGGCCCAGCTCGGCTACTGGTGGGCGTACTCGCGGCTGCGGCTCTTCAGCCGGATCTTTCCGATCGTGACGCTGATCGTCGCGACGATCCCCGGGCTCTACCCCGGCTGGATGGTCGTCGAGCAGATCGTGTTCTCGTTGCTGATGATCGGCATCGGCGACCTGCTGACGACGGACCACATGCGGGCGGCGTTCCCGCGACCGGCAGCGTCGACGGCGTCTGGCGCCGATCACCCCTCCTGACCGGGCGAGTTCGTCGGCGGCGGGCGGTCGTGACGGCCCGTGTGCGACGAACTCGCCCGCCGGTGCGCCCGAAGCTGGCCCACGCGGGGCACGAGCCGGCGTGGAGGCGCGCTAGCGTCGCGCTCATGCCCCACGCTCAGCGCCTCGCGTTCTGGACCTGCGCCTCCGTCCTCGCCCTCGCCTTGTGGACGAGCGGCGCCGCGACGCCGGTCTACCCGCTCTACGCGACCGACTGGCAGCTCACGCCGTTCGTGACGACCGCGATCTTCGCCGTGTACCCGCTCGTGCTCGTCGTCGTGCTGCTCGTCTTCGGCAGCCTGAGCGACACCATCGGTCGCCGGGCGAGCATCCTGCTCGGCGTCAGCGCCTCCATCGTCGGGGTGCTGCTCTTCGCGCTGGCGCCGAACGTCGGCTGGGTCCTGGTCGGGCGGGCGTTCATGGGCCTCGGCGTCGGACTGTCGCTCAGCCCCGCCACCGCCGCCATGATCGACATCGCCGGGCCGGTCAACTCCGCCCGCACGGGAGCGATCAGCACCGCCTCCACCGCAGTCGGCCTCGTCTTCGCGACCCTGCTCGGCGGTGCGCTCGTCCAGTACGCGCCGGAGCCGTTGCACCTCACCTACTGGGTGCTGCTCGTCGTCGAGCTCGGAGTGCTGGCGCTCGTGTGGCGCCTGCCCCGCGACCGGGACGCGACGGCCGGGCGCTGGCGGCCACGGGGGCTGAGCGTGCCGCGGGGGCTCCTCGGGGTGGTGGGCGCCGCGGCCGTCTGTGTCAGCGCCTCCTACGCCCTGGGTGCGGTGGTGCTGTCGCTCGGTGCCGAGATCGGGACGACGTTGATCGGCAGCTCCAACGCGTTCGTGACCGGCGCGATCATCGCGTTGTCGATGGTCGTCATCGCGGTCGTGGCGCTCGCGTCGCGGCGGGTGCCGGTCGTGATCGCGGTCGTCGTGGCGGCGGTCGCGACCGCGGCGAGCTTCACCGCGCTGGTGCTGGCTGCGGCACAGCAGTCGCTCGCGCTGTTCTTGGTGTTCTGCGTGCTGTCGGGGGTCGGCTACAGCCTGTTCTTCGCGTCGGGGCTCGGGCTCGTGTCGCGGTTCGCTCCCGAGCACCACCGTGCCGGGACGCTCTCGGCCGTGTACCTCGTCGCCTACCTGGTGCAGGGGGCGACGGCGCTGTGGCTCGGCGCGCAGGCGACGCGCGGAGGGTTGGAGAGCGCGGTCGACGTCGGGGCTCCCGCGATCGTGGGGCTGGCGCTCGCCGCGATGGTGGCGGTGGTGGTCGTGATGGGCGGACGGCGCCGGCGCGAGCGCGAGCGCCTGGCCGCGTAGGAGGCGCGGGAGTCGGGCCGAGCGCGTTCGCCGCGTCTCGCACCCCGGAGTGGGGGGGGGGGGGGGGGCGCGGGGGGGGGGGGGGGGGGGCCAACCCCGCGGGCCGGGGGGGGGGGGGGCCCCGGGCGCGGGGGG
>NZ_CAUPYL010000099.1:0-9062 GCF_963515265.1 uncultured Frigoribacterium sp. | reverse complement strand
ACGCAGCCGGGGTCACGGCGACCGTGCACGGCGACGACCGCGTGCGCCTCAGCGTGCACGCCACCACCACCCCGGCCGCGCTCGACGCGGCCCTGACCGTCCTGGGAGGACGCACATGACCACTGCACACGACACCCGCACCGACGTCCGCGCCGACGCACGGCCCGGCTCCCCGCTCCGCGCCGTGCACACCGACGCCGCCCCCGCCGCCGTGGGCGCCTACTCGCAGGCCGTCGTCGTCGGCGACCTCGTCTTCGTCTCCGGCCAGCTGCCGATCGACCCGGCGACGGGCGAGTTCGCGGGACCGGGGGTGCGCGAGGAGGCGGCCCAGTCGCTCCGCAACGGCGCCGCCGTGCTCGAGGCGGCCGGCTCGGGCATCGCGCACGTCGTCAAGACGACGGTGCTGCTCGCCGACATCGGCGACTTCGCCGTCGTGAACGAGGTCTACGCCGAGGTCTTCTCCGCGGGCGGCGGCGTGCTGCCGGCGCGTGCCGCGTACCAGGTCGGCGCGCTGCCGAAGGGCGCGCGGGTCGAGATCGAGTTCGTGGGGGCCGTCGTCCGCTGACCGGCGGCCGCGGCGGCCGCGGCGGCCGCCCCCGGTCCCGGTCCCGAAGAATCTTGCCCGGAAAGGGACTACCTGACCCGGGGCCCCCGTCCAGAACGTCCCTTTCCGGGGCAACGAGCGACTCCGCGGCGCTCGGCGGCGGGCGCCCGGGTCCTCCCCGAGGAGGAATTCACCGACCGGTCTCCCCGCCCGCCCCCGGTCCTCGCTACGGTGCGGAGATGAGCACGTCGACGGAGCGCCACCCGCACGGCCAGGTCCGCACCTCGGGTGCCGCACCGAGCAGCACCGACGCGTCGGGCGCCTCCCCGGCTCCGCCCGCCGACGCCCTGGCGGGCCGCGACCTCGTCGTCGACCTCGCCCGGGTCGTCTGCGTGCTGCTCGTGGTCGTCATCCACGTGCTGATGGTCGGCGTCGGCCGCGACCCCGACGGCGCGGTCGTCGCGTCGCAGCCCCTGCAGCAGCAGCCGTGGTTCGCGTTCTCGACCTGGGTCGGCCAGATCATGCCGCTCTTCTTCGTCGTCGGCGGCTTCGCGAGCGCGACCGCCTGGGCGAGCACGCAGCGACGAGGAGGCGACGGTGCGGACTTCGTGCGCGGTCGCCTCCTGCGCCTCGCCCGTCCCGCCGCCGCGCTCTTCGTGGTGCTCGCCGTCGCCCTGGCGGTCGCCACGCTGCTCGGGGTCGACCCGGCCCTGCTCGACACGGCCGTCACCGGCATCGGCACCCCGCTCTGGTTCCTCGCCGCGTACGGCATCACGCAGGTGGCCGTGCCCGTGATGGCCCGGCTGCACGCCACGCGACCCGCGGCGACCTTCGTCGGGCTCGCGACGGCGGCCCTGCTCGTCGACTCGGTCCGGTACACGACGCTCGTGACCGACGTCGGCCTGCTCAACCTCGTGTTCGTGTGGCTGTTCGTGCAGCAGCTGGGGTTCGCGTACGCGAGCGGCTGGTTCGGGCGCGCCCCGCGCCTCCTGCTGGCGGGCATCGCGCTCGCCTGCGCCGCGTCGCTGCCGGTGCTGACGACCGTGGGCCCGTGGTCCGACGACATGCTGACGAACCTGAACCCGCCGGCCGTGCCGCTGATGGTGCTCGGCGTCGGGCAGATCTGCGTGCTGACGCTGCTGCACCCCGCGCTGGCCCGGCTCATGCGGACGCGTGCCGCGCGGGCCGTCGTGTTCGCGGTGGGCAGCCGGGGCATGACGATCTACCTCTGGCACCTGCCGCTGCTGATCGCCGTCACCGGCCTGGTCCTCGCGACGGGCGGGCCGCTGCCCGAGCCGGCGTCGGCGGCCTGGTGGTGGACGCGGATCCCCGTCGTGCTGCTCGTGCTCGGCCTCGCGTGCGCGCTGTCGCTCGTCGTCGGACGCCTCGAGGGGGCACCGCGGCCCGTGCCCTCGGGGCACCGCCGCCCGAGCACGCTCGTCGTCGCGGTGTCGGCCGTGCTCGTCGTCGCGCCGCCGTTCGCGGTGATGCTCGACGGCCTCGACCTGCGGAACGCGATCGCCGGTGCCGTGGCACTGCCGGCGGCGCTCTGGCTGCTCGGCCGCGTGCGACCCCGACCGTCGTAGGGGCCCGCGGGGAGAGAAGGGTGACGCCCGGCCGACGGGGGGATCGGCCGGGCGTCCTACGGTGTCGGGCGGATCAGGAACCCTCGACCGGAGCGGCAGGGGACCCGATCACGAGGCCCTGTTCCTGCTGCTGAGATCAATCGTGCGTCCCGATCCGATGACGACGCTGGGAGCCGCCTACCGATCTGCTGATCCCCGTCGACACCGGCCGGGCCGGCAGGTGGCCCCGCGCGAGGACGGCATCCGACGCCCGGCCGGGCAGCACCGTCCCGATAGACTCGCGGAGTCCACCCGCTGCCAGCCCGCAGGAGTTGAAACGTGCCCACAATCGTCGTCGAGGTCATGCCCAAGGCTGAACTGCTCGATCCCCAGGGCAAGGCCGTGGTCGGTGCCCTCTCCCGTCTCGGCCTGAACGATCCCGCCGAGAGCGCGCAGTTCACCGACGTCCGCATCGGCAAGCGCTTCGAGCTGACCGTCGAGGGCGAGGTGACGGAGGCGGTGCTCGCCGACGTGCGCACCCTCGCCGACGACGTGCTGTCGAACTCGGTCATCGAAGACGTGGTGAGCATCACCGTGCTCGACGCCGCTCCCGCCGTCTGATGCGCGTCGGCGTCGTCACCTTCCCCGGCTCGCTCGACGACCGCGACGCCCAGCGCGCGGTCCGCCTCGCGGGCGGCGAGCCCGTCGCCCTCTGGCACGGCGACCACGACCTGCAGGGCGTCGAGGCGATCATCCTGCCCGGCGGGTTCAGCTACGGCGACTACCTGCGCGCCGGTGCCATCGCCTCCTTGTCGCCCATCATGACCGAGGTCGTCGACGCGGCGAACGCGGGCATGCCCGTGCTCGGCATCTGCAACGGCTTCCAGATGCTGGCGGAGGCGCGGCTCATCCCCGGTGCCCACACCCGCAACGCGCACCAGCAGTTCATCCGCCGCGACCAGGTCCTCCGCGTCGAGAACGCGTCGACCGACTGGACGAACGGCTTCGCCGAGGGGCAGGAGATCACGATCCCCCTCAAGAACGCCGACGGCCGGTTCATCGCGGACGACGAGACGATCAAGCGGATCGAGGGCGAGGGGCAGGTCGCCTTCCGCTACGTCGGTGTCAACCCCAACGGCTCGATGGACGACATCGCCGGCGTCTCGAACGCCCGCGGCAACGTCGTCGGCCTGATGCCCCACCCCGAGCACGCCACCGAGCCCGGCTTCGGCCCCGACATGCCCGACGCGATGTCGAGCGGCGTCGACGGCCTCACGTTCTTCACGTCCGTCATCGAGAGGGCCCTGTCCAAGTGAGCACCGAGAACGACCGCGCCGAGCTGATCGACGTCCGCCCCGAGGGCCCGAAGCCCGACACCACCGCCGACGCGGCCGCGACGCCCGACAAGCACCAGCCCTACGAGGCGCTCGGCCTCAAGGCCGACGAGTACGCGCAGATCCGCGAGATCCTCGGCCGCCGCCCCACGAGCGGCGAGCTGGCGATGTACTCGGTGATGTGGAGCGAGCACTGCTCCTACAAGTCGAGCAAGATCTACCTCCGCCAGTTCGGCCAGAAGGTCTCGCCGGCGATGACGAAGGACCTGATGGTCGGCATGGGCGAGAACGCCGGCGTCGTCGACGTGGGAGGCGGCTGGGCGGTGACCTTCAAGGTCGAGTCCCACAACCACCCCAGCTACATCGAGCCGTTCCAGGGCGCCGCGACCGGCGTCGGCGGCATCGTCCGCGACATCATCTCCATGGGCGCCCGTCCGGTCGCGGTGATGGACCAGCTGCGGTTCGGCGCGATCGACGCCCCCGACACGCAGCGCGTCGTCGACGGCGTCGTGCAGGGCATCAGCTTCTACGCGAACTGCCTCGGCCTGCCGAACATCGGCGGCGAGACCTACTTCGACGCCGTCTACCAGGGCAACCCGCTGGTCAACGCGCTCGCGGTCGGCGTCCTCCGCCACGAGGACCTGCACCTCGCCAACGCCAAGGGCGTGGGCAACAAGGTCGTGCTCTTCGGGGCGCGCACCGGCGGCGACGGCATCGGCGGCGCCTCCATCCTCGCCTCCGACACGTTCTCGTCGGGCGGCCCGACGAAGCGCCCCTCGGTGCAGGTGGGCGACCCGTTCGCCGAGAAGGTGCTCATCGAGTGCTGTCTCGAGCTGTTCCGCGGCGAGCTCGTCGAGGGCATCCAGGACCTCGGAGCGGCCGGCATCAGCTGCGCCACCTCCGAGCTGGCCTCGAACGGCGACGGCGGCATGTTCATCGAGCTCGACGACGTGCTGCTCCGCGACCCCTCGCTCACCGCTGAGGAGATCCTGATGAGCGAGAGCCAGGAGCGGATGATGGCGGTCGTCAGCCCCGACAAGCTCGACGCGTTCCTCGCGGTCACCGCGAAGTGGGACGTCGAGACGAGCGTGCTCGGCGAGGTCACCGACACCGGCCGGCTGGTCATCAACTGGCACGGGGAAGAGATCGTCAACGTCGACCCGCGCACCGTCGCGGTCGACGGCCCGGTCTACGAGCGTCCCGTCGCCTACCCGTCCTGGATCGACGCCCTGCAGGCGGACACGGCGGCGACCCTGCCGCGTCCGACCGACCCCGAGGAGGTGCGGGCCCAGTTCCTGCAGCTGCTCGGCTCCCCCAACTTGGCCGACAAGAGCTGGGTCACGAACCAGTACGACACCTACGTGCTCGGCAACACGGCCCTGAGCTTCCCCGACGACGGCGGCATGGTCCGCGTCGACGAGGAGTCGGGGCTCGGCTTCGCCATCGCGACCGACGCCAACGGCCGTTGGTGCCAGCTCGACCCGAAGCAGGGCGCCCGGCTGGCCCTCGCCGAGGCGTACCGGAACGTCGCCGTCACGGGTGCCGTGCCGGCCGCCGTCACCGACTGCCTCAACTTCGGCAGCCCGGAGGACCCGGAGGTCATGTGGCAGTTCTCGCAGGCCGTCGAGGGCCTGTCCGACGCCTGCCTCGAGCTCGAGATCCCCGTCACGGGCGGCAACGTGTCGTTCTACAACCAGACCGGCACGAAGCCCATCTTCCCGACCCCCGTGGTCGGCGTCCTCGGCGTGATCCAGGACGTCGCGAAGCGCGTGCCCTCCGGCTGGCAGGACGACGGCGACAACATCTACCTGCTCGGCACCTCCTCCTTGGAGCTCGACGGCTCCGCCTGGGCCGGCGTCGTGCACGACCACCTCGGCGGACGCCCGCCGGCCGTCGACCTCGGGGCTGAGAAGCAGCTCGCGGGGCTGCTCGCCGCCGGTGCCGACCAGTCGCTCATCGCGTCGGCGCACGACCTCAGCGACGGCGGCCTCGCGCAGGCCCTGGCCGAGGCGGTGCTGCGCTTCGGCGTCGGCGCCCGCGTCTACCTGGGCGAGCTGCTCGAGCGCGACGGCCTGGACGTGGCGGCGACGCTCTTCACGGAGTCGACCGGTCGTGTGGTCGTGTCGGTGCCCCGTGAGGACGACGTCAAGTTCCGCGGCCTGTGCGAGGGCCGGGGCTACCCCGTCGCCCGCATCGGCGTGACGGACGCGTCCTCGCAGTCGCTCGAGATCCAGGACGTCTTCACGGTCTCGCTCGACGAGCTCCGCGCGACGCACCGCGGCACGCTCCCGGCCCGCTTCGGAGCCACCATCCCGCAGTAGGCGCCGCCCGTACCGCCCGAAGGCCTCTGCCGACCGGCAGGGGCCTTCGTGCATCCCCACCCCGCGTCGGCGCACGAAGTGCCGCCGCCCCCACCCACGTCGCCGAAGGAGGCGCGCGAAGCGCCGCCGCCCCCGCTGCTGCTACTGCTGCTGCTGCTGCAGCATCAGGGGAACACAGCACCCGCATTAGTGCAGTGCACCCGGTCTAGTCCCGGTGCAGTGCACGAAACCCGGTGCGCTCCTCCTGCCCGAGTCCCCGCGCTCGATCACTCTCAAATTTGAGAGTGATCGGGCACACCCGAGCCACACTCACGGGGCTCACGCCGCCGCCGCGTGCAGATCTGTCTCGCTTTCGTCCCACGCCCGAAGGAAGCGCGCGAAGCGCCGCCGCCCACATCGCCGAAGGAGGCGCGCGAAGCGCCGCCGGCCGAAGGCCCGCCGGGCGCAGCCCGGCAGCCGCCGGCAGGCGGCCAGACGAGCACGAACAGCAAATCCCCCGGTCCGACGAGGACACAGGGGATGCATTTGCTGGGGTACCTGGACTCGAACCAAGAACAACTGAACCAGAATCAGTCGTGTTGCCAATTACACCATACCCCAATGACGTCGACCGCGAGGTCTGCATCACTGCGGCCCATCAGATGAGCCAGCGTCTACTGTACACGATCTCCGAGCTCGTCGAGGCCACCGATCAGGTCGCGGTTGATCACCGCGGCGACTCGCGCCCCGGAGCCGGCCGCGACGATGAGCTGCTGCGGCCCGGGGGCCGTGGACTCGCCGGCGGCGTAGAGCCCCGGCACCGAGGTACGCCCGTGGTCGTCGACGACCAGCAGGCCGTCCTCGTCGAGGTCGGCACCGAGAGGTGCGACGTACTCGAGCTTGCCGGCCCAGGCGGGGCGGACGAAACCGCCCTCGCGCGGCACGACCTCGCCGCCCTCGAGCTCGACTCCGGTGAGCCCCTCGCGGCCGCCCTGCAGGGACGCGATGGGACGGCGGTCGACGCGGATCCCGCGGGAGGCGAGCTGCGCCTCCTCGGCATCGGTCACCGCGGCGGCGGAGCCGTGCGTGAAGACGACCAGGTCGTCGCTCCACTGCGACAGCAGCAGGGCGCGCTCGGCCAGGTCGGGGTGCTCGCCGATCACGGCGAGTGCCTGGTCGCGCTTGCCGTAGCCGTCGCACTCGATGCAGCTGTGGACGAAGGTGCCGTAGAACGCGCGCAGCCCGTCGATCGCCGGCAGCGTCTCCTGCAGCCCGGTGGCGACCAGCACCACGTCGGCCAGGGCGCGACGCTGCTGCCCGCGGAACTCGCAATCCACCACGAACCCGTCGTCACCGCGGCTGATGCTCGTGGCCATCGTCTGCCAGTGCTCGCCCTCCTCGTACGACAAGAACTCCTCGCGGCCGAGCTTGCGCAGCTCGAGGGGAGAGATGCCGTCGCGGGTGAGGTACCCGTGCGACAGCAGGGTCGCCGAGTTGCGCGGGCGGTTGCTGTCGACCAGCAGCACGCGACGCCGGGCGCGGACGAGGTTCAGCGCGGCGCTGAGCCCCGCCGGCCCTCCCCCGACGACGACGACGTCCCAGCGCGCGTCCGCAGGGGGCACGTCGACACCGACCTCGGTCATGATCGCTCGAGGAGGCGCCGGATGCGCGCCTGCGTCGACTCCCGACCCAGGATCTCCATCGACTCGAACAGCGGCGGGCTCACTCGCCGCCCCGAGAGCGCGACGCGCAGCGGGCCGTAGGCGACCCGCGGCTTCAGGCCGAGGTCGTCGACGAGCGCCGCCTTCAACGCGTCCTGGATCGCGGCATGGGTCCATTCCTGCACCCCGTCGAGGGCAGCCGAGGAGGCGCGCAGCACGTCGGCGGACGACTCCGGCAGCGAGGCCGTCGCGTCGGCCTCGTACTCGAGCTCGTCGTCGGCCGTGAAGAGGAACGACAGCATCCCCCTCGCCTCGCCGAGCAACGTCATGCGCTCCTGGACGAGCGGTGCGGCCTGGACGAGCACGGCGGCCTCCGCTTCGGTCGGCGGGTCGCTGACGACGCCGTCGAGGTAGGGCAGCAGGCGCTGCGTGAAGTCGCCGACCTCGAGGAGGCGGATGTGATCGCCGTTGATCGACTCCGCCTTCTTGAGGTCGAAGCGAGCCGGATTGGGGTTCACGTCCGTCACGTCGAAGGCCGCGACCATCTCGTCGAGGCTGAACACGTCACGGTCGTGCGACAGCGACCAACCGAGCAACGACAGGTAGTTGACCAGGCCCTCGGGGACGAAGCCGCGGTCGCGGTGGTGGAACAGGTTCGAGGCAGGGTCGCGCTTCGACAGCTTCTTGTTGCCCTCGCCCATCACGTAGGGCAGGTGGCCGAAGCGCGGCACGAACTCCGTGACGCCGAGCTCGACCAACGCCTCGTACAGGGCGATCTGGCGAGGCGTCGACGAGAGCAGGTCTTCGCCGCGCAGCACGTGGGTGATGCCCATCAGAGCATCGTCGACGGGGTTGACGAACGTGTAGAGCGGGACGCCGTTCGGACGGACCACGACGAAGTCGGAGAACGAGCCGGCGGGGAACGTGATCTCGCCACGCACCAGGTCGTCGAAGCTGAGGTCGCGGTCGGGCACACGCAGACGGAGCGCCGGCTGACGCCCCTCCTCCTTGTAGGACGCACGCTGCTCGTCCGTGAGGTCGCGCTCGAAGTTGTCGTAGCCCTGCTTGGGGTCTCGACCGGCAGCGATGTTGCGCGCCTCGATCTCCTCACCCGTCGCGTAGCTCTCGTAGAGCAGGCCGCGCTCGAGGAGCCTGTCGATGATGTCGCGGTAGATGTCGTGGCGCAGCGACTGCCGGTACGGCGAATGCGGCCCGCCGACGTCGACGCCCTCGTCCCAGTCGAGCTTGAGCCAGCGCAGGCCGTCGAGGATCTGCTCGTAGCTCTCCTCGCTGTCGCGACTGGCGTCGGTGTCCTCGATGCGGAACACGAGCGTGCCGCCGTGGTGCCTCGCGTACGCCCAGTTGAACAGGGCAGTGCGGATGAGACCCACGTGAGGAGTCCCGGTGGGAGAGGGGCAGAACCGCACGCGCACATCGGCGCCGGAGGCGGTGGAGAAGGGAGCAGACATCGGTCACGATCCTACCGGCGCAGCCCCGCTTCTCGGGGCCCGCTCTCAGCGACCTGCCCCTGCTGGCTGTCCGTCGTCGGCTGACCACTACCGGGTTAAACAAGAAGAGCCCCTCCAGTGGAGGGGCTCTTCTGTAAAAGGAGTCCGGCGGTGTCCTACTCTCCCACAAGGTCCCCCTTGCAGTACCAT
>NZ_CAUPYL010000098.1:0-9331 GCF_963515265.1 uncultured Frigoribacterium sp. | reverse complement strand
CGCCGAGCCCGAGCCCGTGGACGCCGACGACGACGGGCGCCGACGGTCGTACGCGGCCCGCGCCTCCGGCGTGCCGACGAGCTCCCAGGCGAGCTGCAGGTCGCGGAAGGCCGAGGCGCTGCCGCCGAGGTCGGGGTGCGTCTCGCGGGCGAGGCGTCGGTAGGCACGTCGCAGGTCGTCGTCGGACGCCGTGGAGGGGACGCCGAGCACCTCGTAGGCGGTGGCGGAGGCAGGACTGGGCGTCACCCCGCAACGATATCGGGCCGCGGCTGGGCGGCGCGTCGGCGTCGGCGTCGGCGTCGGCGTCGGCGTGCACGGGACACGGAGGCGGCCCGCCTACCGTGCACGGCACACGTCCCCCACGAGAGGAAGCACCGCATGCCCGTTCCCGTCCGCACCGTCATGAGCCCCGCCCGCTACGTCCAGGGCAAGGACGCGATCACCCGCCTGGGCGAGTTCGTCGCGCCGATCGGGAGCCGACCCCTCGTCGTCTCGGACGACGTCGTCTGGGGCCTCGTCGAGGAGGCGGTGGGCACGAGCTTCGCCGCCGAGTCGCTGCGGGTCGAGCGCGTCCCGTTCGGCAGGTTCGCGACACCGGCCGCGATCGACGAGCTGGCCGAGTCGATCCGGTCGTCGGACGCGGACGTCGTCGTGGCGATCGGCGGCGGCAGCGCCATCGACGCAGCCAAGGCCGCCGGCCACGCCACCGGCATCCGCTGGGTCAGCGTGCCGACCGTCGCCTCGACCGATGCGCCGACCTCGGCCCTGGCCGTCGTCTACACGGACGAGGGCGAGTTCATCGAGTACCGGTTCTTCCCGCGGAACCCCGACCTCGTGCTGATCGACACGCAGCTCGTCGCGAACGCCCCCGTGCAGTTCCTGGTGGCGGGGATCGGCGACGCGCTCGCCACCTGGATCGAGGCCCGCGCGTCGGCGAAGGCCGCCGCGACCACGATGGCCGGCGGACTCGCGACCCAGGCGGGCACCGCCCTGGCCGAGCTGTCGTGGCGCATCATCCACGAGAACGCCTTCTCCGCCCTGGACGCGGTGCGCGACGGGATCGTCACGCCGGCGCTCGAGTCGCTCGTCGAGGCGAACACGCTGCTCTCCGGCCTCGGCTTCGAGTCGGGCGGCCTCGCCGCCGCGCACGCGATCCACAACGGCCTGACCGCTGCCCCGCAGACGCACGGCCTGACCCACGGCCAGAAGGTCAACATCGGCTCGCTGACCCAGCTCGTGCTCGAGGGGGCGCCCCGTGCCGAGATCGAGGACTTCGTGGAGTTCACGACCCGGGTGGGCCTGCCGAACACGCTCACCGAGATCGGCCTGAGCACGGACGACACCGAGGAGCTCGAGGCGGTGGCCGCGGCCGCCACCGTCGAGTCGGAGACCATCCACTCGATGCCGTTCCCGGTGACCGCCGCCGACGTGGTCGCGGCCCTCACCTCGATCGAGCGCCTCTCGCGGTCGATCCGCGCGGACAAGGGGCTGCCGGAGCCCGTGAAGTACGAGGCGGCGCACTAGCGGCACCTCCGGCACCTGCACCGCAGAGGGCCCGTCCACGATCGTGGACGGGCCCTGTGCGGTGCGGGTGGTCAGGCGCGCGCGACGGCCCGGTTCGCTCTCCAGGCGCGCCAGCGCAGCCGGAGGCGGTGGGCGAGCCGGCGGACGGCCTGCGTGACGCGGTGTGCCGCCGGGAACTCCGTGCCGAGGACGGCGACCCCGACGAAGACGATCAACCAGCCGGGACCGGGCAGCGGGACGAGCACCAGGCCGACGGCGATCACGATCACGCCCGCCAGCGCCACGCCCACCTTGTAGGCCACGCGGAGGCGGGGATAGCCGTCGAGCTTCGCCCGCCCGGCACGCCAGCGAGCTCGCGCCCGGGCGGTCCGGCCGAGACCCTCCTCGGGGGCACCCGGAGTCGTCGCACCGTGGGGAGCGCCGTCGTCGTGCGGGCCGGTGGCGGGCCGGGACGGGGCCACGGCGGTCTCGGAGGTCATGCGGAGAACCTAGGCGGCTCCCCTGGCAGACCGCGCCGTGGCGCCTGCCAGGCACCTGGGCGCCGCTCGTTCCTGGGAGCGGGGAGGCCGGGCGGGCGTACCCAGGATGCAGGGGCCCCGCCTGCGGGGACCGTCACGACCATGAGCGCCGCACCGCTGCGGCACGAGGAGGACCCATGAAGACGAGGACCATCGGAGACGTCACCGTGAGTGCGATCGGCCTGGGCGGCATGCCCTTGTCGATCGAGGGACGGCCGGACGAGAAGCAGGCGATCGCCACGATCCACGCCGCTCTCGAGCAGGGCATCACCCTGATCGACACCGCCGACGCCTACCACCAGCCCGGCACCCACGAGGTCGGGCACAACGAGTCGTTGATCGCCCGGGCGCTCGAGAGCTTCCACGGCGACACGTCGGACGTGCTCGTCGCGACGAAGGGCGGCCACCTCCGACCGGAGGCAGGAGCCTGGGCACAGAACGGTGACCCGGCCTACCTCAAGGAGGCGGCGCGCGCGTCCGCCCAGCGCCTCGGCGTCGAGACCATCGGCCTCTACCAGTTCCACCGCCCCGACCCGGCCGTGCCGTACGCCGACTCGGTGGGCGCCCTGGCGGAGCTGCTGGACGAGGGAGTCATCCGCATGGCCGGCATCTCGAACGCGAGCGTCGACCAGATCCGCGAGGCGAACGACGTCCTCGACGGGCGCCTGGTCTCCGTCCAGAACCAGTACTCCCCCGCGTTCCGCTCGAGCACCGAGGAACTCGTGCTGTGCGACGAGATGGGCATCGCCTTCCTGCCGTGGAGCCCGCTCGGCGGCATCACGAACGCCGCCGACCTCGGCACGAAGCACGCCGTCTTCGCCGAGATCGCGAACGCCCGTCGGATCTCGCCCCAGGTGCTGACCCTCGCGTGGGAGCTGCACGCGTCCGAGCTGGTCATCCCCATCCCCGGGTCGACTCGTCCGCAGACGATCATGAACTCGGCGACCGCCGCGACGATCAAGCTGTCCGCCGACGAGGTGCAGAGGCTGGACGCAGCCGCCGACGCAGCATGAGCTGACGGGCGCCTCCGGGCGACGGCACGGGCGGGCGAGCGGGCGACGACGACGGTCAGTGGTACGGATTCCGCATCGGGATCAGCTGCGGGCCCTCGCCCGGCACGTCGAACCCCTCGGGAAGGTCGGTCGCCGTGACCTGTCCCGGCAGCCGCGGGGCCGGGTCGAACCCGCCCGGAGTGCGGCGCACCTGGCCGCGAAGGCTCAGCGGGCCGCGTCGGAGCCTCTCGTCGAGGCCCCTCGCCCAGGTGGCCACGGCGAGGTCGTCGAGGGGCGTCTCGCCCTCGCGCTGCCACACGAGCACGACCGAGCGGGCCCGCACGTCGCTCGCCTGGTCGCGGACGACGCGCTCGAGGGAGGCGACGTCGCGACCGTAGGGCAGCCGGGGCAGGCCTCTCAGCCGGATCAGGTTCGCACAGGGGTACTCGCCGCGGTCGAAGAACGCGACGTAGACGAGGTCTTCGTCGCAGGGCTCGTCGCAGACGACGCTCGCCCACTGCGCGAGGGCGGACTCGGAGGAGCTGACGGGCAGGGGCGGGACGGTGCGGTCTGTGGTGGTCATGGGGACCACCGTGCCGCAGCGGGCGTCCCCGCTCGACCCGCGCCTCCTCGACTGTGGACGGTGCCGTGACCCGTCGTCCCTGGGGAGGGAACATGCCCCTGAGGCTCGGGGAGGACGGGCCGTCGGAACGGTCGCCCGGGCACACTGGGGCCATGGCTGCTCACGAGAACCCCCGTGTCACGTTCCCCGACGGACGCACCGCCCCCGCCCTCGGGCTCGGGACCTGGGAGCTCGGCGACGACCCCCGACGACGCGACGCCGAGCTGGCGGCCCTCCGCGAGGGACTCGACCTCGGCATGACCCTGGTCGACACGGCGGAGATGTACGGGCGCGGCGCCTCCGAGCGACTCGTCGCCCAGGCGATCACGGGTCGGCGCGACGAGGTGTTCCTGGTGAGCAAGGTGCTCCCCTCGAACGCGAGCCGTCGGGGAACGGTCGAGGCGTGCCACGCCAGCCTCGCCCGCCTCGGCACCGACCGGCTCGACCTCTACCTGCTGCACTGGCGCGGCGGCCACCCGCTCGAGGACACGGTGGAGGCGATGGAGGCGCTCGTCGCCGAGGGCGCGATCGGCGGCTGGGGCGTCAGCAACTTCGACGTCGACGACCTCGACGACCTCGCCCGGGCCACCGGCGGCTCGTCCTCGCCCCAGACCGACCAGGTGCTCTACAACCTCGCGCGCCGGGGGCCGGAGCACGACCTGCTGCCGCGCCTGCGCGAGTCGGGGACGCCGCTGATGGCGTACTCGCCCGTCGACCACGGTGAGCTCCTCGACCATCCGGTGGTCACCTCCGTCGCTGCCGACCTCGGCGTGACGCCCGCCCAGCTCGCGATCGCCTGGGTGCTCCGGCTGGCGCCCGACGTGCTGCTCGCCGTCAAGGCCGGCAGCGTCGACCACGTGCGCGAGGACGCTGCAGCCCTCGCCGTCGACCTCGACGACCAGGCCTTCGCGCAGCTCGAGCGCGCGTTCCCGGCCCCGACCGGGCCCGTGCCGCTCGAGGTGCGCTGAGGTGTCGGCACTCCGCGAGTTCGGCTCGGGCGTCGCGGTCCTCGGCCGGGGGCTGCGGCTCTGGGGCACGTCGCCGCGGCTGATGCTGCTCGGTGCCGTGCCCGCCCTGATCGTCGGCGCCGTCTTCGTCGCCCTGCTCGTGCTGGTGAACGGGCACGCGGACGACCTGGCCGTCCTGGCGACGCCGTTCGCCGACCGGTGGCCGGAGTGGGGCCGCGTGCTCGTCAGGGCAGGCGTCGGCGTGGCGGTCGCCCTGCTGGCCGTGCTGCTCGCCGTGGTGACCTTCACCGCCGTGACGTTGCTCGTCGGCGATCCCTTCTACGAGCGCATCTGGCGGCACGTGGAACAGCGCGAGGGGGACGCACCGGCCGACGTCGACCAGGGGTTCTGGCGCGGCGTGCTGCGGAGCGTCGGCGACTCCGTCCGCCTGCTGCTCGCCACCGCGGCGGTCGGCATCTGCCTGTTCGTCGGCGGCTTCGTCCCGGTCGTCGGGCAGACCCTCGTGCCCGTGCTCGGCGCGCTGACCGGCGGCTGGTTCCTGGCCGTCGAGCTGACCGGGTTCGCCCTCGACGCCCGTGGGCGGTCGCTGCGGCAGCGGCGGGCGGCCCTGGCGGCGAACCGCTGGCGGACCCTGGGCTTCGGCACGGCCACCTGGCTGTCGTTCTTCGTCCCCCTCGGGGCCGTCGTCGTGATGCCCGCCGCGGTCGCCGGCGCGACCCTGCTGGCGCGCGACGCCGCGGACGCGCAGGACGCCCTGGCGCGTGACGCCCAGGTGCGACAGGGTGGTGAGGAGGCGCTGCCGCCACCATCCAGTCGAAGGAGACCGAATGAAGATCGACAAGGCCGAGGTCATCGTCACCAGCCCTGACCGCAACTTCGTCACGCTGAAGCTGACCACCGACGAGGGGGTCACCGGTCTCGGCGACGCCACCCTGAACGGCCGCGAGCTCGCGGTCGTCGCCTACCTCAGCGAGCACGTCGTGCCGCTCCTGATCGGCCGGGACCCCGGTCGCATCGAGGACACCTGGCAGTTCCTCTACCGCAGCGCCTACTGGCGCCGCGGCCCCGTCACGATGGCCGCCATCGCCGCCGTCGACGTCGCCCTCTGGGACATCAAGGCGAAGGTCGCCGGCATGCCGCTCTACCAGCTGCTCGGCGGTGCCTCCCGCACCGGCCTGCTCACCTACGGCCACGCCTCCGGCAAGGACCTGGACGAGCTCTTCGACAGCGTGCGCGACCACCAGGAGCAGGGCTACAAGGCGATCCGCGTGCAGACCGGCGTGCCCGGGCTGAAGTCGATCTACGGCATCGCCTCGAACGCCACCTTCGACGCCAACACCGGCGTGCGCTACGACCACGAGCCCGCCCAGCGCGGCGCCCTGCCGAACGAGGAGGACTGGGACACCCGCTCGTACCTGCGGCACGTCCCGACCGTCTTCGAGGCCGTGCGGAACGAGTTCGGGCCCGAGATCCCGCTGCTCCACGACGGACACCACCGCATGACGCCGATCCAGGCGGCCTCGCTCGGCAAGAGCCTCGAGCCCTACGACCTGTTCTGGCTCGAGGACGTGACGCCGGCCGAGAACCCCGAGGCGCTGCGGCTCGTCCGCCAGCACACGACGACGCCCCTGGCGATCGGTGAGATCTTCAACACGGTGTGGGACTACCAGCAGATCATCCGCGAGCAGCTGATCGACTACGTGCGGAGCGCCGTCACCCACACCGGCGGCATCACGCACCTGCGCAAGGTGCTCGACTACGCGGCGCAGTACCAGATCAAGTCGGGCATGCACGGGCCGACCGACATCTCGCCCGTCGGCATGGCCGCCGCGATGCACCTCGGCCTCGCGATCCACAACTTCGGCATCCAGGAGTACATGAAGCACGGCGAGAAGACCGACGCGGTGTTCGAGCAGAGCTTCACCTTCACGGACGGGATGCTGCACCCCGGCGAGAAGCCGGGCATCGGGGTCGAGCTCGACGTCGACGAGGCCGGCAAGTACCCGTACGAGCAGGCGTACCTGCCCTACAACCGGCTCGCCGACGGGACGGTGCACGACTGGTGACTCGTCCCTCGTCACCAGCCGCGCACCGCCCTGGGGCAGCGCTCGTCTGCGGCAGCTCCTTCGTCGCCGCCGCGGTGCACGACTGGGGACTCGTCCCTCGATGCTGAGCTGAGGAGGCGGCGGGCAGGTCAGTCGCCGCGGTAGGCGGCCTCGAGGTCGGCGACGACGAGGCGGCTCATGCCCATCATCGCCTCCATCGCACGGGAGGCGCCGGCCGGGTCCGGACCGCCGACCGTCCGCTGCATCGCGCTCGGCACGATCTGCCACCAGAAGCCCCAGCGATCACGGACCCAGCCGCACCGCCCCTCCTGGCCGCCGTGCGAGGCGAGGGCGTCCCAGATCCGGTCCAGCTCCTCCTGGTCGTCGACCGGGACGGAGAGCGAGACGGCCTCGTTGGGGACGAAGCCGGGGCCGCCGTTCAGGCCCTGGAAGCCCTGGCCGTCGAGGTCGAACTCGACGACGAGCGCCTGGCCCGCCATGGCGGGGTCGGGGAAGTCGTCGGGGTACCGGGACACGTGACTGATGTGGGAGACGGGGAAGAGCGAGACGTAGAACGTCGCGGCGGCCTCGGCCTCGCCGTCGAACCACAGGACTGGGGTGATGCGGGGCACGGGGGCCTCCTCGGCTCGGTCGCACCGACGACGGTGTCGGTGCGTGCGGCAGACGCTACCGCGCCCGGCCCCCGGCCGCGAGGATCAGCTGATCAGGGTCTCGATCGGGCCGCGGACGAAGTAGACCAGGAACCCGACCGCGACGATCCACAGCAGGGGGCTGATCTCGCGTGCCTTGCCCGAGAACGCGCGGACGATCACCCACGTGACGAAGCCGACGCCGATGCCGTTGGCGATCGAGTAGGTCAGCGGCATGACGATGATCGTCAGGAACACGGGCAGGGCGACGCTGAAGTCGGTCCAGTCGATGTCCTTGATCTGCGAGACCATCAGCGCGCCGACGATGACGAGCGCCGCGGCGGCGACCTCGAGCGGCACGACCTGGGTCAGCGGCGTGAAGAACATGGCGAGGATGAAGAGCAGCCCGGTGACGACCGAGGCGAAGCCGGTGCGGGCTCCCTCGCCGATGCCTGAGGCCGACTCGACGAAGACGGTGTTCGACGACGAGCTCGTCGCGCCGCCGGCGACCGCGCCGATGCCCTCGACGACGAGCGCCGACTTCAGGCGGGGGAACGTACCGTCGGGTGCAGCGACGTCGGCGGCCTTCGCGAGGCCGGTCATCGTGCCCATGGCGTCGAAGAAGTTCGTGAAGACGAGGGTGAAGACCAGCATGACGGCCGACAGCCAGCCGATGCGCGCGAAGGCGCCGAGACTGACGTCGCCGATCAGCGACAGGTCGGGCAGCGCGACGATCTGCGTCGGCAGCACCGGAGCGTTGAGGTTCCAGTCGTCGAGGTTCTGGCCGTTCGAGGTGGGCACCTGGAAGATCGCCTGCAGGACGATCGCGACGACCGTCGAGGCGACGATGCCGATGAAGATCGCGCCGCGGACGCGACGGGCCATGAGGACGCCGATGACGACGAGGCCGATGACGAAGGTGATGGTCGGCAGGGTGCTGATCGACCCGCCGTCGCCGAGCTGCACCGGGGGCGACGCGTTCCCGCTCGTCCGGACGAAGCCCGAGTCGACGAGGCCGATGAACGCGATGAAGAGGCCGATGCCGACCGTGATCGCGGTCTTGAGGGCCGCGGGCACCGCGCTGAAGATCATGCTGCGGAGGCCCGTCACGGCGAGGATGGTGATGACGAGGCCGTTGATGACGACGAGGCCCATCGCCTCGGGCCAGGTCACGTCCTGCACGACCGTGACCGCCAGGAACGAGTTGATGCCGAGGCCCGCGGCGAAGGCGAACGGAAGGCGGGCGACGGTGCCGAAGAGGATGGTCATGACGCCGGCGGTGAGGGCCGTGACCGCTCCGACCTGGCCGTTCTGGAGCCAGCCGCCGAGCACGTCCTTCGCGGCCTGGTCCTCGCTGAAGCCGCCGAGGATCAACGGGTTGAGGATCACGATGTAGGCCATCGTCACGAAGGTGACGACGCCGCCGCGGATCTCGCGGGCCCAGCTCGAGCCGCGACCGCTGATCTCGAAGTAGCGGTCGAGGGCACCGGCCACGCCGGGGCGGCGGGCGTCGGTGGACACGGGGGTGGTCATGGTGGCTCCCGAGGAGTAGGGCGGCGAGGAGGGCGCGCGACTCTGGGCGCTCTCTCAGCTTACGACGCCGAGGAGCCCCGCCCGGCCTGTCCGGGCACATCCGCCTCGACCGCTGCGGCGGCGATGCCGGCGACGAGCGCGTCGGCCCCGAGCGCGCCGTCGGCCGAGCCGACGACGTCGGTGAGCGGCAGCACGAGGGGCACGCGACGCCCGTCGACGACGACCCACGTGCGGAGGGACCCCGGGCCGGCCGCCGCCTCCGGCGTCGCGGTCGCCAGCTCGTCGAGCCACTCGCACTCGGTCTCGATCCAGCGGGTGTGCACGGACGGCTCGACGCCGTCCGCTCCCCCGCCGTCCGTCCCCGTCTCGGCGTCGGCGACGACGCCCGTGAAGGCCGGGTCGTCGACGAGGAGGCGGTGGAAGCGCGCGGTCGTCGCGGGCCCGTCGACGACGAGGCCGCCCAGGGCGCGCCGCGCGCG
>NZ_CAUPYL010000097.1:0-9365 GCF_963515265.1 uncultured Frigoribacterium sp. | reverse complement strand
CTCTGGCGCCTCCTGCTCGCGGTCGCCGTCGTGCTCGCGGGGCTCGCCGTCCCGGCCCTCGTCGCCCCGACCGCCGCCCGCGCGGCCGACGGGCTCGCCGTCACCTTCACCGAGTCCGCCCCCGCGAGCACCCTCGTCGGCGACGCCGTGGCGGTGACGCTCACGGCCTCGAACGCGACGACGACGCCCGGCTACAACCTGACCCTGACCGACGTGATCCCGGACGGCGCGACGTTCGCCTCGGCGGACGCGGGCCTCGGCTCGCCGAGCCGTGTCGTCAAGCTGGCGAACGGCACGACGAAGCTGATCTGGTCGAACGTCGCCGACCTGCAGGCCGGGGTCACCGTGGCCTACACCTACTCGTACACGAGCACCGCGGCCGTCGGGGCCGTCGTGACGACCTCGGGCGCCGCCTTCGTCAGCTCGGCCGCGCGGACCCTGCCGAAGTTCACGGCGGCCGGCACGCCCGCGGGCAGCCCCGGCGGGGACCCCGTCGCCGACCCGGCCGTCGTGAGCGCGACCGCCGGCTCGACGACGACGCTCGTGCCGTTCAAGCTCGACAAGAGGGAGGACTCGAGCCCCGAGGGCGAGCTGCTCCGCGGCGTGCACGACCACCCCACGACGTACACGCTGACGGTGACGAACAACAGGGTCGGCCGCTCGACTGGCTTCTCGATCGTCGACTTCCTGCCTGCAGGCCTCGAGTTCCTCGGCTGCGCGAGCGTCGACAACAGCGCCCCGGGCACCGTCGAGTACCCGGGCGCGCCCCGCCTCGACTCCCGGCCGCTGCCCGACACGGCAGGCCTCTGCCGTGAGCCCTCGAGCGTCAGCACGGTCCGGGTCGACCCGGACGGCGCGACCGGCCCGCTCGCCCTCGGCGTGTACACGCGGGTCGAGTGGACCGGCCTCGGCGACCTCGCCGCCGGGGCGACGACCACCCTGCGCTACGCGGCGGCGGTGCCCCTCCGCGAGAACGAGCTGTTCCCCGCCGGCGCGCCCGCCGCGGGCGCGACCGGTCTCTCGACGGCGAACCTCGACAACAACACCGGCACCGAGACCCGTGACGAGCAGCCGCTGACGAACAGCGCCACGACGTCGGGCACCTGGGCCGGTGCGGTGTACACCTCGTCCGCGACCGCGACGGTCACCGCCGAGGACGTGCGGATCGTCAAGAGCCGCGGCGTCAGCGGCGACGACCAGGGCTCGATCCGCCAGGGCGCCACGACGAACTGGCACCTCGCGATCGCCACCTCGGAGTACGCGCAGGGCACGAGAGACCTCACCGTCGTCGACACGATCCCGGACGGCCTGTCGTACGACGCGGGCTCCGCCACGCACCGCCAGTCGGGCACGGCCTTCGCACCCGTCTCGACCACCCCGGGCACGGCCAGCCCCTGGACCCAGGCGATCACCTGGACGGTGCCCGCCTTCACGGCCCCGAACGGCGCCTTCACCATCGACTTCACGACGACCACGCTCGGCTCGTACCGCAGCGGCGTCGGCCCGGTCGCCGCCGAGGACTCGTGGACCAACCGCGTCGACCTCACCTCGACGTCGACCCTCGTCGACGCACGCAGCACGCCCGACGCCCTGCGCACCCACGTGCTGGCGACCCCGGACGACTCGTCCGCCGGCCAGGAGGCCGCCGCCGTCGTGCTCACCAAGCAGGTCGCGGTGCCGCAGACGACGGCCGACTGCACCACCGCCTCCTGGGTGCCCGAGGGCGGCGCAGCCCCCTCGTACGGCCCCGGCGACACGGTCTGCTGGAAGATCGAGGCGATGTTCCCGGTCGGGCTCAACACGGTGTCGACCACGGTGAAGGACTTCCTGCCCGCCGGGTTCGCCTTCGTGGGCGCCGTGTACGGCGCGGGCCACACGGCCGCTCGTCCGGACGCCTTGTCCGACGGCGGCGTCATCACCTGGAGCCTCCCCGACGAGGCCTCGGGCAACGTGTTCCAGGCCATCGTCACCTCGACCATCAGCGACCCGACGGCTGCGGCCGACGGGGACATCACCTCGAACCTCGCCAAGCTCACGTTCGAGAACACGGCCGGCGCGGTGTTCCAGCTCCGAGACCAGGCCGACGCGGTCTGGACCGAGCCGCAGCTCACGACGGCCAAGACCGCCAGGCCGACCACGGTGCAGGGCGGCGACACGGTCGACTACACGGTCACGGTCTCGAACTCGGGCCGCGCGCCCGCGACCGAGGTCAGCGTCCGCGACCTGCTGCCCGCCGGCTGGACCGCCGGCCAGGTCAGCGCCGTCACCGCAGGAGGCGCGGTGACGGACGAGGCCCCGCACTCGCGGATCGACTGGGCGGGCCTGACCGTGCCGGCGAAGTCGGGCACGACCAACGGCACGCTCGTGCTCACGTACTCGGTCGCCGTGCCCGCGGGCATCGCGGCCTCGGACACCTTCGCGAACACGGCGGGCGTGCGGCAGTACCAGGACGCCACGAACACGGGCACGCCGTTCGTCTACACGCCCGCGAACAACGTCGACCCCGCGCTGACGACGACCAACGCCGCGCGTGCCGACGCGACCGCCACCGTCCGCGCCGGGATCCCGACGGTCGAGAAGAGCAGCGACGTGAAGACCGCGCCGATCGGCTCCCCGATCACCTACCGCGTGACGACGACCATCCCGGGCGGCGTCTCGCTCTACAGCTCGTCGGCCGGCGTCGCGCCGTCGATCGTCGACCAGCTCCCCCAGGGTCTCCAGGTCGTCGGCGTGCCCACGGCGAGCATCAACGGCGGTCCCGCCGTCCCCGCGTCGGTCGCCTCGGCGAACCGCCTCCGCCAGCGCGTGTCCTACGACCTCCCGACGAACTCGCAGGGCGCCTACGTCAGCGAGCGGGGAGACGCCGACGTGGTGGTGCTCACCATCACGGCCACGGTCGTCGACTCGTCGACGAGTCCTGCCGTCGCCCGGGGCACCGTGTTCACGAACACCGCCGCGCTGACGTGGTGGCGCGCGGGCGCGACGACGAGCGCGCCGACGTTCACCCAGCCCAGCGCCGCCGTCACCACCACCGTCGTCGAGCCCGCCCTCACCCTCGCCAAGACCGACGACGCCGTCGGCGGCAAGGTCGTCGTCGGCCAGGCGGTCACGTACTCGCTCCGGGTGCGGAACCCCGCCGGCACGAACGTCTCCACGGCGCACGACGTCGTCGTCACGGACGTGCTGCCCGAAGGGCTCACCTGGGTCGACGGCGGCACGTACGAGCCGTCGAGCCGCACGATCACGTTCCCCGAGATCGACGTCGCTCGCGGCGCCTCACCGGCCGACTTCACCTTCCGCGCGACCGTGGACGAGACGGTCGGCGACACCCGCATCCGCAACGTCGCCACGGCCGTGGGCAGCTCGCTCGACGGCGCCGTCGAGGGCGAGCGCTCGTACTCCGCGACCGCGGAGGACACCGTGACGGGCCCCTCCCTGTCCGTGGTCAAGGCCCTCGCCGACCCGGCCACGACCAGCCGCACCACCGGTGAGCTGACGACCTACACGCTCGACGTGCGCATCCCCGCCGGCGTCTCCGCCTACGACGTGACCGTGCACGACACGCTGCCGGCCGGCCAGGCCTTCGGCTCCCTCACGGCCGTGAGCTGCGCCTCCTGCGACCCGTCGCTCACCGCGTCGATGCTCGGCACGCCGCGCACGGGCACGATCGGCTTCTGGCTCGGCGACGTCACGGCAGCCGCGGCCGAGCGCGTCGTGCACCTCGAGTACACCGCGTACGCGCAGGCGGCGACGACGTCGGGCCAGGTGCTGACCAACGTCGCGCAGGTCGCGTTCGACAAGACCGACAAGATCGACGGCAAGCCGGCCTCACGCCCGCTCGCGGCCTCGTACGACTACACGAGCCTCGCGTCGACCGCCGCCGTCACCGTCGTCGAGCCGCGCCTCGTGCTCGACAAGCGCGTCGACGGCCAGGTCGGCGACGCCGACACCCGCCGCGCCGTGCCCGGCGAGACTCTCACCTACCGCGTCGCCGTGACCAACGTCGGCACCGGCCCCGCCCACGACGTGCAGGTCACGGACGCGCCGGACACGCGCTTCACGGGCTTCACCCCGGTCGAGGGAGGCGCGGGCGCCGTCACCGGCGCCGTCCGCAGCTGGACGATCGACGGCCCCGTCGCCCCGGGCGAGACCCGTACGATCGTCTACCGGCTGACCGTCCCCGCCGGCCTCGGCTCGGCCGACGAGGTCGCCGGCCCCGAGCTCGCCAACACGGCCGACGTGGCGTCGTACGCGGGCGTGGCCGACCAGCCGGCCGACGGCCGCGACTACGAGACCTACCACGACGTGGACGCCGACACGGTCGGCGTCGAGGTCGACCTGGCCTCGCTCGCGGGCTCGACCTGGTTCGACGCGAACGGCGACGGCGTCCGCACGGCGGGCGACCCCGGGCTCTCGGGCGTCGGCGTGACCGTCGTCTTCGCGGGCGCCGACGGCGTGCTCGGCACGGCCGACGACGAGCGCCACCCGACGACCTCGGGCCCCGACGGCTCGTGGAAGGTCGACCACCTGCCCGGCGGCAGCTACCGGGTCGACGTCGACCCCGCGACCCTGCCGGCCGGCCTCGTGGCGAGCTACGACCTCGACGGCGTGGCCTCGGCGGGCTCGGCCGTGCTGACGCTGGCCGAGGGCGCCGACCGCACCGACGCCTCCTTCGGCTGGGCCGGCAGCGGCTCGATGGGCGATCTCGTCTGGGCCGACCGCGACGGCGACGGCCGCCAGGGCGCGGGCGAGCCCGGCATCGGCGGCGCCGAGGTGCTCGTGACGTGGGCCGGCCAGGACGGCGACCTCTCGACCGAGGACGACAACGTCGAGTGGGAGCGCGACAGCGACGCGGAGACCGGCGCGTGGTCGGTCGGCAGCTTGCCCGCGGGCACCTACTCGGTGAAGGTCGGCAGCCTGCCCGCCGGCTACCTGCTCGCGTCCGGCCCCGCCGGCGTCTCGGGCCTCGGCGGCCGCACCGCGACGAGCACGCTCGTGCTCGGCGCGGGCCAGCAGGTCGTCGACCAGGACACCGGCTGGCGCGGCACCGGCGCGATCGGCGACCGCGTGTGGCTCGACCGCGACGGCGACGGCGTGCAGGACGACGGCGAGCAGGGGCTCGTGGGCGTCCGGCTGACGGTCACCTGGGCCGGCGCCGACGGCGAGCTCGACACGGCCGACGACGCGGTCGTCCCCGTGGTCACGGGCGCCGACGGCTCGTGGCTCGTCGACCACCTGCTGCCCGGTGAGCACCGGGTCACCGTCACGGGCGCGCTGCCCGAGGGCGCGACCTCGAGCTTCGACGAGGACGGCACCACCGACGGCACCGACACCGACACCTCCACCGACCCCGCAGGAGGCGACAGCACGACGCGCGTCGTGCTCGCGGCCGGCGACGCCCCGCACCTGACGGCCGACTTCGGCTACGAGGTCGGCTCGAGCATCGGCGACCGCGTGTGGTGGGACGTCGACGGCGACGGCACGCAGCAGCCCGGTGAGCCCGGCCTGCGCGGCGTGGGCGTGACGGTCACCTGGCTCGGCGCGGACGGCGTGCTCGGCACGGCCGACGACCTCGTCTTCACCGCCGTCACCGACGACGAGGGCGACTGGCTCGTCCGCGACCTCCCGAACGGCGACCACACGGTCGCCGTGACCTCGGGCGTCGCCCCCGGCTTCGTGCCGACGCACGACGCCGTCGGCCCGGCCGACGGGGTCTCGCGCACCTCCCTCTCGAGCGAGCGCTCCGTCGACCTCGACCAGGACTTCGGCTACCGCGGCGACTCGACGATCGGCGACCGGGTCTGGCTCGACCGCGACGGCGACGGCCTGCAGACGAGCGACGAGCCCGGCCTGCCCGGCGTGCGCGTCACGGTGACGTGGGCCGGGCCCGACGGCACGGCCGGCACCGCGGACGACGTGGCGCTGCCCTCGGTGTTGACGGACGCCTCCGGGGCCTGGTCGGTCGGCTCGCTGCCCCTCGGCTCGTTCTCGGTCGTGGTCGACCGGAGCACGCTGCTGCCCGGCCTGTCGTCGGTGCACGAACGCGACGCCGACCTCGACCTGGCCACGACCGTCGTCGTCGCCCGGACCGGGACGACCGTCGACGACGCCGACCTCGGCCTGCGCGGCGACAGCAGCGTCGGTCGGGTCGTCTGGCTCGACCGTGACCGCGACGGCGTGCTCGACGACGACGAGCGCGGCCTCGGCGGCGTGCGGGTCGACGTGCTCTGGGCCGGCCCCGACGGCCGGTTCGACACGGCCGACGACGCCGTGTTCGGCGCCGTCACCGCGACGGACGGCAGCTACCTGGTCGACGGCCTGCCCGCGGGCAGCTACCGCGTGGGCGTCGACAGTGCCTCCGTGCCCGCCGGGCTCGGCCTGGTGCGCGACGAGGACCCCAGCCCCGACGGGGTCACGACGATCGAGCTGCCGGTCGCCACGGCGCACCGGACGGCCGACTTCGCGTTCGCGGGCGGCGCCTCCGTGGGGAGCTCGGTCTGGCTCGACACGGACGGCGACGGCGTGCGCTCGGCGGACGAGCAGCCCGTGCCCGGCCAGCCCGTCTCGCTGCGCTGGGCCGGCCCCGACGGCCTGCTCGACACCGCCGACGACCAGCTCTTCTCCACCGTGACGGCTGCCGACGGTTCGTACCTCGTCACCCTGCTGCCCGACGGCCGCTACCGGGTGTCGGTCGACGGCGGCGTGGCTCTCGCCGCGGTGAACACCGGTGACCCCGACGGAGGTGCCCCGAACGTCTCGCAGGTCGAGATCGCCGGAGGCGCGTCGAACTTGGTGCAGGACTTCGGCTACCGAGGCACGAACGCCCTCGGCGACACGGTCTCCTGGGACCGCGACGGGGACGGGACCGACTCGGCCGGCGACCCGCGCCTGCCCGGCGTGCAGCTCGAGCTGACCTGGCTCGGCCCCGACGGCGTGGCCGGCGGCGGCGACGACGTCGTGCTGACGACGACGACCGACGCCGCGGGCTCCTGGCGGGTCGACGGCCTGCCCGACGGTCGCTGGACGGTGGCGGTGGTCGGCGGCGTGCCCGCCGGGCTCACGCCGAGCAGCGACGCGGACGGTGCGGACGCCACGGGCGGGTCGGACGGTGCGGGTGACGCATCGGCCGACGGCCGCAGCGCGGTCGAGCTGGTCGGCGGCGTGGTCGACCTCGACCAGGACTTCGGCTTCGCCGGGGCGGGCTCGATCGGCGACACGGTCTGGCTCGACGAGGACGGCGACGGCCGTCAGGGGGCCGACGAGGTCGGGATCCCCGGCGTCACGGTGACCCTGACCTGGGCCGGCGTCGACGGCGTGCTCGGCTCGCCCGACGACCGGGTCGAGACGGCCGTCACCGACGAGCGGGGCCGCTGGCTGGTCGAGCACCTCGCCGCGGGCGAGTTCCGGGTCGAGCTGACGGGCGGCGTGCCCGTCGGGCTGACGACGACGCGGGCCGGGTCCGAGTCTGGTGCTGGTGCTGGTGCTGGTGCTGGTTCGGGCTCCGGCCCTGGTGCCGGCAGCGGCTCCGGTTCCGTGCCGACGAGCACGACGACGCTGGCGGCCGGTGAGGCCGACCTCGACCAGGACTTCGGCTTCCGTGCCGACGCGTCGCTCGGCGACTCGGTCTGGCTCGACGTGGACGGCGACGGCGTGCGCGACCCGCACGAGCCCGGCGTCGGAGGCGTGGTCGTCACCGTGCGCCTCGCCGGTGCCGACGGAGCCCTCGACACCGCGGACGACCTCGTGCTGACGCGGACGACCGACGCGTCGGGCTCCTGGACCGTCGGCGGTCTCCCGGCCGGGGCGGTGCGGGTCAGCTACGACCCGTCGACCCTGCCCGCGGGCACCGTGCCGGGCTCCGACCTCGACGGCGGCACCCCGACGGCGGCCACCGTGCAGCTGGAGGCCGGCGAGCAGCAGCTCGACGTCGACTTCGTGGTGCGCGGCACGGCCAGCGTCGGAGGCGTCGTGTTCGACGACGAGGACGGCGACGGAGTGCGCGACCCGGGCGAGAAGGGCGTCGGAGGCGTCGGCGTCACGATCGTCTGGAGCGGACCCGAGGGCCCGGTCACGATGGTCGCGACGACCGGACCCGACGGCACCTGGTCGGTCGGCGGTCTGCCCGGCGGCGACTACACGGTGACGGTGTCGATGGACGGCGTCCCCGCGGGCACCCGGCCGAGCACGGGCGTGCGCACGACGTTCACGCTCGCGCCGGGCGGCTCCGAGCAGGTGCTCACCGGCCTGACCGCGCAGCGCCTCGCATTCACCGGCTCCGACCTCGGCGGCGTGCTGTTGATGGGGCTGTCGCTGCTCGTCGCCGGAGGGGCGGCCCTGGTCGTCTCCCGTCGCCCGAGCCGCCGTCGCCGCACCGTGACGGAGGACTGAGGAGGCGCCTCCTGCGGGCGACGATGACCCTCGACTTGCCGCTTCGCGGGCCCCTGAACCAGGGGAGACCCCGCCAACTGGCAACTCTCGAGGGGTCCAGACCGAGCGGCGATCCCGGATTCTGCGGGGACACTCAGGCTCGTGGTGCATGCTCGTCGCTTCGCCCGCGCCCGCCCGTACCCCCCGGCAGCGCTGGGTGGACGTGCCGGGCCCCGAGGCCCCGCTGGAACCGACACCGACCCGTCACCTCGACAGCACCTGCCGGTCGACCGGTCCGCCCCTGGGCGGAACGGCCGGGCCGCCTCCGGGACCGACTCCCCGGCCGTGCCGTCGTCCACCGCGCCTCCCGCGGTGCTGCGCACCCGAGGCGCAGAGGTGAGTCGACGTGCCCCTGACCGAGGCGCGCCGAGCAGGCCGGCCGAGCAATGGGACGACATGACCTCCGAGAACACCCCCGCCCCCGAGGGCACCCGCAGCACCAGCACCGCCAGCACCACCCGCTCCGTCACCGACGGCTCCACCGGCACCGCGGCCGCGCCGCTGACGCGCCGGGCCATCGCCGCCGACCGTCGCCGCGCGAGCCGCCGCCGCCTCGTCGGAGTGACCGCGGTCGCCGCCGTCGCGATCGTCGCGGGCACCGGATTCGCCTTCGTCAACCGTGCCCCGTCGGCCGAGGCCGTCGCCGCGGCCCACGCCGAGAGCGTCAAGCAGAACGAGGCGGCGATCGCCGACTCGCTCGCCGAGGCCCAGGCCAAGACCACGATCGACATCGCCTCGCAGGTCGTGAGCTCGACGAAGGACAAGGTCGACGCCAGCGCGCTCGAGACCTCGGTCGCCTCGCTCGCGGACTACGAGAACCTCGACTCCGACACGCTCGCCGCCCGCGTGGCCGAGACGGCGACGACCGCGCAGACGGTCCAGGCCGCCGCGTCCGAGGCCGACCGCCAGGCCGCCGCCGCCGCAGCTGCCGCCAAGGC
>NZ_CAUPYL010000096.1:0-9463 GCF_963515265.1 uncultured Frigoribacterium sp. | reverse complement strand
GTGCTCGCGCGCCCCGTGCGGTCGGCGACGTCGTGAGCGACACGACGGGCGCCTCCGGGGCGACGGCTCCCGCTGACGCGACCAGCGCCTCCTCGTCGCCCGGGCTGCTGCTCGTGACGGGCGGCGCCGGCTTCATCGGCTCGGCCGTCGTGGAGCAGGCGCTGGGCCGCGGCTGGTCCGTGCGAGTGCTCGACTCGCTGCGACCCGACGTGCACGGCGGCCCCCCGACGCTCGACCCGCGGGTCGACTTCGTCCGCGGCGACGTGCGCGACGCGGCGGTCGTCGACGCGGCGCTCGTGGGCGTCGACGCGGTCTGTCACCAGGCGGCCAAGGTCGGCCTCGGCGTCGACTTCCAGGACGCGCCGGACTACGTCGACAGCAACGAGCACGGCACCGCCGTGCTGCTCGCCGCGATGGACCGGGCGGGCGTCGACCGGCTCGTCGTCGCCTCGTCGATGGTCGTCTACGGCGAGGGCAGCTACCGCACGAGCGCGGGCGAGACCGAGCGGCCGGCCCCCCGTCGCATCGCCGACCTCGACGCCGGCGTCTTCGACCCGCGCGACGCCGAGGGCGAGCTCCTCGAGCCGCAGCTGATCGCGGAGGACGCCCCGCTCGACCCCCGCAACGTGTACGCGATCACGAAGCTCACGCAGGAGCACCTGTCGACCTCGTGGGCCCGCAGCACCGGCGGCCGCGCCGCCGCCCTGCGCTACCACAACGTCTACGGGCCGGGCATGCCGCAGAACACCCCCTACGCCGGGGTGGCGTCGCTGTTCCGTTCCGCGCTCGAGCGCGGCGAGGCGCCCCGCGTCTACGAGGACGGCGCCCAGAGGCGCGACTTCGTGCACGTGCGCGACATCGCCTCGGCCAACCTCGCGGCCCTCGACTGGACGGCCGCGCAGCAGCCCGACTCGTTCCGGGCGTTCAACGTCGGCAGCGGCACCGTGCACACGATCGGCGAGATGGCGGAGGCGCTGGCCCGCGAGGCCGGTGGGCCCGCTCCCGTGGTCACCGGCCAGTACCGCGCGGGGGACGTGCGCCACGTCACGGCCTCGTCGGCACGCCTCCGCGACGAGCTCGGCTGGAGCCCGGCGGTCTCGTTCGAGGAGGGCATGCGCGAGTTCGCGACGGCCCCGCTGCGGGCGGCCGTCCGCGGTTGACGCCGCACCTGCAGATCCAGAGGGGCGGCACGGGCGGGTTCGTCGCCGACGGTCCGTCGCCACGGACCGTCCTCGACGGACCCGCCCGGGTTCCCGGCTCAGGCAGGCCGGGCGGACCGAACGATGTCGCCCCCCGTCCGGGGCGGGTACGGCCCCTCCCAAGGTGGCGTCCGTAATATCACCAGGATGAGCAGTCCCCAGGTCGACGTCGTGCTCCCCTGTCTCGACGAGGCAGGGGCGCTGCCCTGGGTGCTCGGGCGCCTGCCCGAGGGCTGGCGAGCGATCGTCGTCGACAACGGCTCCACCGACGGCTCGGCCGACGTCGCCCGCGAGCACGGTGCGCTGGTCGTCGAGGAGGCGCGTCGCGGCTTCGGCGCAGCCGCCCACGCCGGTCTCGAGGCCGCCACCGCACCGTTCGTGGCCTTCTGCGACGCCGACGCGTCGATGGACCCCGCCGACCTGCCGACGCTCGCCGCCCCCGTGCTGGCAGGCGAGGCCGAGCTCGTGCTCGGTCGCCGACGGCCGACGACGCGCGGCGCCTGGCCGTTCCACGCCCGCGTCGCGAACCGGGTGCTCGCGCACCTGATGCGCCGCGCCTCCGGCGTCGCCCTGCACGACCTCGGCCCGATGCGCGTCGCCAGCCGAGAGGGGCTGCTCGGCCTCGGCCTGCTCGACCGCCGGAGCGGCTACCCGCTCGAGATGGTGCTGCGCGCCTCCGAGGCGGGCTGGCGCATCCACGAGCTCGACGTGCCGTACTCGCCGCGCGTCGGCCGCAGCAAGGTGACCGGCACGATCCGCGGCACCGCACGGGCCGTCGAGGACATGTCGCGGCTCCTCAGGGAGGCAGGCCGATGACGACCGTCGTGGTGATCTGCAAGGAGACCCTGCCGGGCAAGGTCAAGACGCGCCTGCACCCTCCCCTGACCCTCGAGCAGGCCGCCGAGGTGGCGGCCGCTGCGATCCAGGACACCCTCGCCGTGGTGCGCCGGCTGCCCGCGAGCCGACGCGTCCTGCTCTTCGACGGCAACCGAACGCCCCCCGGCTCCGAAGACTTCGATGTGATCCACCAGATCGGCGGCGGCCTCGACGCACGGCTCGGAGCCCTCTTCGACGAGGTCGACGGCCGCACCGTGCTCGTCGGCATGGACACTCCGCAGCTCACGGTGACGGACCTCGCCCCCGCCTTCGACGAGCCGGCCGACGACGTCGACGCCTGGTTCGGCCCGGCGAACGACGGCGGCTTCTGGGCGCTCGGCCTCGAGCGGCCCACCGGAGACCTGCTCCGCGGCGTCCCGATGTCGCAGGACGACACCGGGGCACATCAGCGGCGCCGGCTCGCCGAGGCCGGGCTCCGCGTCCGCACGCTGCCCGAGCTCGTCGACGTCGACACGATCGACGACGCGCGGCTCGCCGCCGCCGCCGGCCCCGACACCCTCTTCGCGCAGGCCCTGCGCCGACTCGACCCCATCACCGCAGGCGGTCCCGACGCCTCCCGGCCCGCCCCCGAGGAGACCCTCTCGTGACCATGACCGCCGACCCCCAGCCCACCTTCGGCTCCGGAGGCGCGGAGCCGTACGCCCGTGCCCTCCGCCGCGAGGGGCGACTCCAGCTCGTCCGCTCCCCGGGAACCGCCCGCCAGGGCTCGCGCTCCGTCGACACCGGCCGCGGCGCGGGCCTCGACGCGCCCGCCGACGGCGCAGACCTCGACGCGTTCGACGTCGCCCGCTGGAGTCGCGGGGCCGACGCCGCCGACCTGAGCACGATCCTCGACGCGTCGTCCGTGCTCGACATCGGCTGCGGCCCCGCCCGGATGGTGCGCGCCGCCGTCGACCGCGGGCTCGGCGCCCTCGGCGTCGACGTCTCCGTCACCGCCGTCGCCATGGCCGTCGACGCCGGGCTCCCCGTCGTGGCGGGCTCGGTCTTCGACGCCCTGCCGGGCGAGGGGACGTGGGACGTCGCCCTGCTGCTCGACGGCAACATCGGGATCGGCGGCGACCCGACCGCCCTGGTGGCCCGCGCCTCCTCGGTCGTCGCCCCCACGGGGTCCGTGGTCGTCGAGACCGCGGCCGACCCGGCGGCCGACGTCGCCTACGACGCCCAGGTCGTCGACGAGCAGGGCCGCGCGAGCGCCACGTTCCCCTGGGCCGAGGTCGGCCGCGAAGCACTCGGTCGGCACGCCGCCGCCGCGGGCCTGCGCGTGTCGCAGACCTGGTCGGTCGGTCGTCGCACGTTCTGCCGGCTCGTCCGCGCCTCCTAGGCCGGGAACCGTCGCGGAGGCGACGAACCGACGCGGGAGATCACGTCGGTTCGTCGCTTCGACGTCGCCTCAGCCGAGATCGAGATCGAGATCGAGACCGCGACCGCTCGGGAGCACCAGGCCGTGCGGGTCAGGCCGTGCGGGTCAGGCCGCGCGCCGCGCCTCGCGGCGGCGGGCCAGCACGGTCCACGCGACCACGGCGAGCGCCGTGAGCACGACGACGACCAGCCACGCCACGCCCAGCCGCACGCCGTAGTCGAACGGCAGCACGGTGTCGTTCTTCGGCCCCCGTGCCTTGGCGATGATCTCGGGCACGACGACCAGCGTCAGCACGACCCCGAGGACGATCCCGACCTGCACGATCGCGAGCACCGCGGGGCTGATGCGTCGACCCATCCGCCCGACGAGCAGGGCGATCCCGGCGACGACAGGGGCGATGATCGCGTCGTGGGCGATCACGGCGCCGATCAGCCACACGAGCAACCCGCCGTAGCGCGTCGGCGACACCGTCTCGGTGAGCACCCACCCGCCGAGGCCGATGAGGGCGATGCCGAAGACGACGAGCACGGCACGGGCGACGCGGACGCCGCGCCCGGTGGCGCCGGACCCGGAGGCAGAGGAGGAGGAAACGGCGGGGACGGCCGACGAGCGCGTCATCAGATCACCTCGATCAGGCTGAGCCACTTGGTCTGCAGGACGCCGGGACGCCCGGGGGCGATCATCCGCGCGGGGTAGCCGTGCTCGATGTCGAGCCGACCGCCGTTCACCTCGAGGGCGACGAGCGTGGTGGGGTCGTTCGCGTACTCAGGGCCCATGAGCATGACGCGGTAGCCGCCCTTCTCCTCGAGGCTCGTGACGCGCAGCGATCTGTCGGACGGCGCCCCCACGAGCGCCATCAGCTCGACGAGGCGCGGGCCGCGCCAGCGGGCGGTCTGGCTCCAGCCCTCGACGCACGAGATCGGGAGGTGCTCGTCGCCTTGGGCCATCGCCTCCAGGTCCGAGGCCGTGAAGGCCATCGTCCGCTCGCCGTGGGCGATCGTGAGGGTCCAATCGGGGTCCATCGCCGTCTCGAGCACCTTGGCTGCCGAGGCGGTCCGGTTCACCGGCAGGTCGTTCGGGCCGATGCCGCGCTGCCGGGGACCGAAGGCGTTGAGCGGCTCGAACGGGGTGAAGGACTGGCCGGCGGTCAACGCGACGACGCCGACGGTCGAGGCGCCGATCGCGCCGAAGAAGCCTCGGCGCGACACGCGGCTGCGGGCCGGGTCGCGCTCGGGCTCGCGGGCGTCGTCGATCCAGCGGGTCACGCGGCCGACCAGCCCGCGGGGCTGCGGGGCCGAGGGCTCGCCCCCGGTGAGCTGCGAGGTCGAGGTCGGAGCGTCGTCGCGGCGCATGCGGGCGAGCTCGCGCACGGCCTCGTGCTCGGCCCGCGCGGGGTCGAGCTCGCCGGAGGGCTCGACGAACCGACCGTCGGCGTCGTAGCTGTCGCGGGCCCGCCAGTACCGGGTGATCAGCGGGAGCTTGACGGCGATGTGGACGGCGAGCGAGCCGATGATCACGAACGACAGGGCGAAGTGGACCTGCTTGAACGGGAACGGCCACGGGTACCACTGGTACGTGTTGAGCAGGCCCGTGACGAGCTGCAGCACCGACGTCGAGATGAACAGGGCGATGGAGGCGCGCTCGAGCACCTGCACCGGGTGCCGCACCGGAGGGTGCTGGAACAGCTGCGGGAACACGGCGTGCAGCTTGCCGAGCAGCAGGGGGATCGAGGCGATGCCGGCCGTGATGTGGATGCCCTGCGTCACCTGGTAGAGCCAGACGGGCGAGGTGGGGAACCGCATCCAGGAGGCCGGTTCTTGCAGGAAATGGCTGTAGAGGCCGGTGAGCAGGCAGATCAGGAACGCCGCGCCGAGCAGCCGGCCGAGGACGGTCGCCGAGCGGGCGTTGCGGCTCGGCGACGAGGCGGCCGTGCGGAGCGTCAGCAACAACTGTCTCATGTCGGCCATCATTTCACATATGTGGTGCGTGGTCCTGGTTCCCAGGCGGTCGTCGACCAGACTGGACAGGTGCGTACTCTATTCGCGGCCGTCGCCGTCACCGGATTGGCGGCGTCCGTGGCGTGGGGCGTTCTCGAGCTGGAATTCCTGCGAGAGGAGCTCCGCGCCTCCTACGTCGTGTGGACCGCGGTGTGCTGGGCCTTCTTCGTCGTGGCCCTGCTGCTGCTGCGCCGGGTGCCCGCCCGGGCGGTCACGGCCCTCGTGCTCGCGGGCACGGCCCTCGTCGGCGGCGCGGCCCTGACCGGCGACCCGAACACCAGCACCGACCCCGCGCGCTACGCCTGGGACGGCATCGTCCAGGTGAACGGCGTCTCGCCCTACGCGTACACCCCCGACTCGGGCGAGCTGCGCGACCTGCGCCCCGCCTGGATCTTCCCGGAGTCGGCGCCCTTCACCCGGGACGACGGCACGATCGGCGAGCGGTGCAGCCAGCCCGACCGGCAGATCCACCGCGCCTACGACACCGAGACGGGCGACGTCGTCTGCACGGCGATCAACCGGCCGGAGGTCCCGACGATCTACCCGCCCGCGGCGGAGCTGTACTTCGCCGGCGTGCGGGCCCTCGTGGGCCCCGAGGTCGGCTTCTTCCCCCTCCAGCTCACCGGCGCGCTGCTCGTGTTCGGCACGACCGTCGCGCTCGTCGTCACACTCCGCCGCCGCGGCCTCGACCCGCGCTGGGCCGCTCTCTGGGGCTGGTGCCCGCTCGTCGTCGGCGAGGGGATCACCAACTCGCACGTCGACCTGCTGGGGGCCGTGCTCGTCGTCGCGGCCACGTTGCTCGTCGCGACCGGCCGTCGCTGGCGGGGCGGCATCGCGCTCGGCGCCGCCGTCGCGACCAAGCTCATCCCGGCGATCGCCGCTCCCGCCCTGCTGCATCGTCAGCCGGCGAAGGTCGTCGTCGCCTCGATCGTCACGTTCGCGCTGCTCTACGTCCCCTACGTCGCCACGACCGGCTGGCAGGTGCTCGGCTACCTGCCCGGGTACCTGACGGAGGAGGGCTACGAGGACGGCTCCCGGTTCGTCTTCATGTCGGCGTTCCTGCCCGACGCGTGGACGACGCCCGTCGTCGCGCTGGTGCTCGCCGTCACAGCCGCACTCGTCTGGGTCAAGACCCCGGTCGACAGGCCCTGGCTCGGCCAGCTCGTGATGATCGGCGTCGTGCTCGTGGCCGTCAGCCCGCGCTACCCCTGGTACGCCCTGCTGCTCGTGCCGTTCGTCGCGCTGACGGGCCGGTGGGAGTGGCTCGCGATCCCCCTCGCCCTGCTCGTGCGGCAGCTCGAGCCGTACATGGCCCTGCAGCGGGCGTCGCTGGCGACGGCGGTGCTCGTCATCCTGCTCGTGTCGATCTGGCGAGCCGGGCCGGGCTGGTCCGAGCGGCTGGGGGACGTCGTCGTCTCCGACGCCCGTCGACTGCGACGACTCGTCAGCCGTGGACGCTCACGTGCGGCGGCGATCTCCGACTGACGCCGCAGCAGCGGAACGAAGCCGGTAGGATCGACGCATGCCGGAGACCCTGTACCGCGTCAGCGAGGCCGCCGCACTGGTCGGCGTCTCGGACGACACCGTCCGCCGCTGGGCCGAGGCCGGACGCCTCGAGCTCGTGCCGGGCCCCGGCGGACGCCTCGCGGTCGTCGGCTCGGAGCTGGCCCGCGTCGCGAGCGAGCAGGCGGCGCACGCCGCGCCTCCTCGCGGCGGTGCAGGAGGCGACGCCTCGGGCGCGGTCGTCAGCGAGCGCAACCGGTTCACGGGGATCGTCACGGCGATCGTCCGGGACACGGTCATGGCGCAGGTCGACGTCCAGGCCGGACCGTTCCGGGTCGTGTCGCTGATCAGCAGGGAGGCGGCCGACGAGCTGGGCCTCGAGGTCGGCAGCCCCGTGGTCGCGAGCGCGAAGGCGACGAACGTGAGCGTGACGCTCGGGCGGCTGGGCGAGACGGCGACCGCGCCGGCCGAGGCCGAGAGCGAGACCGCTCGATGACTCCTGCACGCCGCACCCGCGCCTCCTCGGCCCGCACGCCCTTCGCCCGCACGCCCTTCGCCCGTCGGCCCCTCGTCCTCGCCGCGGGCGCTGCCGCGCTGCTCGTGCTGAGCGCCTGCTCCTCCGGGGGCGCGGCCGACGACCCGACCGCCTCCGGCACCCCCGTCGCGAGCCCCGCTGCGGCGACCGGCGAGATCACGGTGCTGGCCGCCGCCTCCCTGACGGAGACCTTCGACGCCCTCGCCGCCGACTTCGAGGCCGCGAACCCCGGCAGCACCGTCACGATCAGCTACGGCGGCAGCTCGGCACTCGCCCAGCAGATCGTCGCCGGGTCGCCGGTCGACGACTTCTTCAGCGCCAGCGCCGCCACCATGCAGATCGTGACCGACGCGGGCCTCGCCGAGGGCGAGCCCGCCACGTTCGCGCGCAACGCGCTCGAGATCGCCGTGCCCGCCGGCAACCCCGGCGACGTCACCTCCCTGGCTGACCTCTCCTCCCCCGACGTGGAGGTCGCCCTGTGCGCGGCCGAGGTGCCCTGCGGCGCGCTCGCCGCGACGGTGCTCGAGGCCGAGGGCGTCGGCGTCACGCCGGCGACGCTCGAGCCCGACGTGAAGAGCGCCCTCACGAAGGTCGAGCTCGGCGAGGTCGACGCCGCGCTCGTGTACGAGACCGACGTCGCGGCGGCCGGCGACTCGGTCGAGGGGATCGAGGTGGGCGACGCGTCGACCCCGACCACCTCGTACCTGGCCGCCCGCCTCGCCGACGCCCCGAACCCCGGGCTCGCGGAGGCGTTCCTCGCCTTCGTGCTGTCGTCGACCGGCCAGGACGCGCTCGCCGACGCCGGCTTCCGGGTCGGCTGACCCGGTCGCCGTGGACCTGCTCCCCGACCGGCGCGACCGCACCGGTCGACGAGACCGGCGCCTCCCCCGAGACCGGCGTCTCCCCCGCGATCCGCGTCGGCCGCTCGACCGCGGCCCGCTGCGTGACCGGCGCCTCCCCGTCGCCGTGCTCGTGCCGGCGCTCGTCGGGCTGGCACTGCTCGTGCTGCCGGCCGTGGCGCTGCTCGTGCGTGCCCCGTGGTCGACCCTCGGCCAGCGGCTCGCGAGCGAGAGCGTGCTCGACGCCCTGCGGGTGTCGGTCACGAGCGCGCTGCTCGCGACCGCGATCAGCCTGCTGCTGGGCGTCCCGTTGGCGTGGCTGCTGACGGCCAGCGACGCGTGGCCGGTCGTCTGGCGGCGGCTGCTGCGAGCAGTAGTCACGGTGCCGCTCGTGCTGCCGCCGGTCGTCGGCGGCATCGCGCTGCTCTACCTGCTCGGGCGCAACGGCCTGCTCGGCCGCCCGCTCGACGCCGCCCTCGGCATCACGATCCCGTTCACGCTCGCCGCCGTCGTGATCGCGCAGACGTTCGTCGCGATGCCGTTCCTCGTGCTCAGCGTCGAGGGGGCGCTCCGCGGCGTCGACCGCGGGCTCGACGACGCGGCCGCCTCGCTCGGGGCGTCGCGCTGGTACGCGTTCCGGCGGGTGACGGTGCCCCTGGTCGCCCCCGGCGTCACGGCGGGAGCCGTGCTCTGCTTCGCCCGGGCCCTCGGTGAGTTCGGGGCGACCATCACCTTCGCGGGGACGTTCCCCGGACGCACCCAGACCCTCCCGACGAGCGTCTACCTGGCCCAGCAGAGCGACCCCGAGAGCGCCGTCGCGATCTCGCTGCTGCTGCTGGCGGTCGGGGTCGGGGTCCTGTCGCTGCTGCGCGACCGGTGGCTGACGACGGGGGCGCGGTGAGCGAGGGCGGGCTGAGCGCTCGGCTGCGGGTGACCCGCGGCTCGTTCGCTCTCGACCTCGACCTCGACGTGGCCCCCGGCGAGGTCGTCGCCCTGCTCGGCCCGAACGGCGCGGGCAAGTCGTCCGCGCTCGGGGCGCTCGCGGGCCTGCTGCCCGCCGTCGGGTCGCGGGTGGTCGTCGACGGCCACGTCCTGGACGGGCACGGCCGGGACGGGCGCGGCCGGGACGGGCA
>NZ_CAUPYL010000095.1:0-9542 GCF_963515265.1 uncultured Frigoribacterium sp. | reverse complement strand
GTGCTGGCGCTCGCGGGGCTGGGCGCGGCCGTGCCGGGTCCGGTGCTGACCGAGGCGGCCGACGTGCGCCTCCTCGTCTTCGCCCGCGACCCCGACTCCGACGGACATGTGCGCGCACGGGCGCCGGGGCGGCTCCTCCCGGCCGTCTAGCCGCGCCCGCGGCGCCCGACGGCCAGAAGCGACCTCTTCCCTTCTGCCGTGAGGACCACCATGGACCTGTCCGCCTTCCCGCCCCTCGCCGTCGTCCTCGACGGCCTGCACACCGTCGTCGTCGCGCTGAGCGACCTCGTCGAGCCGATCGCCGGCGCCTCGTCGTCCGCGCTGGCCGTCGTGCTCCTGACCCTGGCCGTCCGCGTCCTGCTGGTGCCCGTGGGGGTGTCGCAGGTGCGGGCGGAGATCGGCCGTCGCCGCCTGGCGCCCGCCCTCGCCGACCTGCGTCGGCGGATCCGCGACCCCCAGGCGCTGCAGCGCGCGACGGCGGCGCTCTACACGTCGGAGAAGGTCTCGCCGTTGGCGGGCTGCCTGCCGACGCTCGCCCAGGCGCCGGTGCTCACGGCGGTCTGGTCGCTGTTCTCGCACCCCGTGATCGCCGGGCACGCCAACGCCCTGCTCGGGCACGTCCTGGCCGGGGCGGCGCTCGGCGCCTCGCTGGTGGGCTCGGTCGGTGCTGTCGTCGGCGGCGTCGCGGCGGGTGCCGTCTGGCCCTTCGTGGTGCTGCTGGTCGTGCTCGCGCTCGTCGTCGAGCTGCGACGACGGGCCGATCTCCGGGCAGCCGGCCCGCTCGTGGCGGCGCCCGGGCAGGAGGCGCTGCCCGGCCTCGCCACGGTCGCGCGCGTGCTGCCCTTCGTCACCGTCGTCGTCGCGGCGTCCGTCCCGCTCGCCGCTGCCCTGTACATGGTGACGAGCGCGGCGTGGACGCTGGGGGAGCGGGCGCTGCTCCGCCGGGTGCTGGCCTAGGAGGCACCGGCACGCGGAGGCCCCGGCGCGACGAAGCGCCGGCGCGAGGAAGCGCGGCCCACGACGGAGGGCCCGCCCCTGCGACTGCAGGTGCGGGCCCTCCGGGGACGCGGGCGACGTGCGCTCGCGACGGGTGCGACTACGGCGCGAGGACGAACTGGATCTCGAGCGTGACGGTGACGTCGTTGCCGAGGGTGAAGCCGCCGGCCTCGAGGGCCGCGTTCCAGGTCACGCCGAACTCGGTGCGGTCGATCTTGGTGGTCGCCGAGAAGCCGAGCTTGGTCTGGCCGTAGCCGTCGACGACGAGGCCGCCGAGCTCGCTCTTCAGGGTGACGGGCTTGGTCACGCCGCGGAGGGTCAGGTCGCCGTGCACGAGGAACGCGTCGTCGCCCTTCTCCTCGATGCTGGTCGAGACGAAGGTCATCTTCGGGTGCTCCTCGGCGAGGAAGAAGTCGCCGGTCTGGAGGTGGCCGTCGCGGTCCTTCTGGTTCGTGTTGACCGAGGCCACGTCGATGGACGCGGTGACCTTGCTGGCGGTGTGGTCCTCGGCGGTGACGAGCGAGGCGTCGAACGACTCGAACGAGCCCTTGACCTTGCTGATGGCGAGGTGGCGGACGCTGAACGAGACCTCGCTGTGCGTGGGGTCGAGGGTCCAGGTGCCGGCGGGGATCTTCTCTGCGGTGATGGCCATGGTGTTCTCCTGCTGTTCTGTGGGCTTCGTGGTGAGTCGTGCGGTGAGATCTGGATCGGTGACGTGTCACCGAAGGTCGGTACGAGTATATGCAAGCGCATCCTCCCGCGCGACATTCCCGATCTCCGGCACGAGATCGGGAACGTCGTCGCCGGGGTCGCGCCCGCGGGGCGGGCGGCTCAGGCCGGGCGCTGGGCGGGCGAGACCGTCTTGGCGGGGTCGCGCTCCGCGAGGTCGCCGAGCGCCTCGTCGATCTTCGTCATGACCTCGGCGGGCAACGTCACGCCGGCCGCCTTCACGTTGTCGGCGACCTGCTCGGGGCGTGAGGCCCCGATGATGGCGGAGGCGACGTTGTCGTTCTGCAGCACCCACGCGATGGCGAGCTGGGCCATCGAGAGCCCCAGGTCGGCGGCGATCGGCTCGAGGGCGGCGATGCCGGTCAGGACCTCGTCGGTGAGGAAGCGCTTGATGGTGTTCGCGCCGCCCTTCTCGTCGGTCGCGCGGCTGCCGGCGGGCAGCTCGGCGCCCGGCTTGTACTTGCCGGTCAGGACGCCCTGCGCGACGGGGGACCAGACGATCTGGCTCAGGCCGTGCTGCTTGCTCGCGGGGACGACCTCCTGCTCGATGACCCGCCACAGCATCGAGTACTGCGGCTGGTTCGAGATGAGCTGCACGCCGAGCTTCTCTGCGAGCGCGTGGCCGGCGCGGATCTGCTCCGCGTTCCACTCGCTGACGCCGATGTAGAGCGCCTTGCCCTGGCGGACGACGTCGGCGAAGGCCTGCATCGTCTCCTCGAGCGGGGTCTCGCTGTCGTAGCGGTGCGCCTGGTACAGGTCGACGTAGTCGGTGCCCAGCCGTGTCAGCGAGCCGTCGATCGACTCCAGGATGTGCTTGCGGCTGAGGCCCGTGTCGTTGTGGCCTGCGGGGCCGGTCGGCCAGTAGACCTTCGTGAAGATCTCGAGCGACTCGCGGCGCTCGCCGGCGAGCGCCGCTCCGAGCACCGTCTCGGCGCCCGTGTTCGCGTAGGCGTCGGCGGTGTCGAAGGTCGAGATGCCCGCGTCGAGGGCGGCGCGGACGCACTGCGTCGCGACGTCGTTCTCGACCTGCGACGCGTGCGTCAGCCAGTTGCCGTAGGTGATCTCAGAGATCTTGAGACCGCTGTGTCCGAGGTATCTGAATTCCATGGGCTCACGCTACGCGCGTCCCGGGCGCGAGGCGAGCGAGACCCGGGACGGCGATGTGAACAGCGCGTGACGTCAACCTGGCAACCAGCACACAAGGGCGTACCCCGGGCAAACCCCCTTACGGGGGGCCCCCGAATCGGTGTCATGCCCGACGCCACCGCCCTCGACGAGAGGGTGACCACCCGACCGGCCGACGCTCCCGGCGTCGCCCCTGCCGCCGCCTCCTCGGCGACGTCTTCCGTGCCCGCCCGCGCCGCCGTCTCGGTGCGCGTGGCGAGCCGCCTCCGCGAGCTCGCGACCTTCGGCCTCGTCGGCGGCATCGCCTTCGTCGTCGACGTGGGCGTCTACAACCTGCTGCGCGTCACGCTGCTCGACGACAAGCCGATCGGCGCGAAGGTGATCTCCGTGATCATCGCGACCGCCGTCGCGTGGCTCGGCAACCGCTACCTCACGTTCCGTGCCGACCGCGGCCGTGCCGTGCTCAAGGAGGCCGTCGTCTTCGGCCTCGTGAACGTCGGGGGGCTGGCCATCGCCTCCCTGTGCCTCTTCGTGTCGCACTACGTGCTCGGCCACACCAGCCAGCTCGCGGACAACATCGCGGCGAACGGCGTGGGGCTCGTGCTCGGCACGGCGTTCCGCTACGTCGCCTACCGCTGGTTCGTCTTCGCGCCGGCCACGGCCGACGCCCGCTGACCGCACCACCCGCACCGCGCACCACCCGAACCGCGCACCATCGGCACCACCCCGCTCGCGGCACCCGACCGTCGCGATCCGGAGACCACCGACCACCCCTGACCCGACAGGAGAACGACCGTGTCGACTGACCCGACGCACCCCGTGCACTCCCTGCTCGCCGCCGGCGAGCCACAGCCCCTGCTGACGCCGCAGGCACCCACGAGCCCTGACCAGTTCGTGCCCAACCGCGGTGCCACGTCCGGCGCGGGGGAGGCCCTCTCGGGCTTCTCGCTGCCCGACTGGAGCCCCTTCGAGTGGATCGGCTACTCGTCGCTCGTCCTCGTGTCGCTGCTGCTGACCGCGGTGGCCGTCTCGACGCTGTGGTGGATGCTGCACGCCTGGCGCTCGAAGGACAACCTCGAGGGCAGCCAGTTCAGCTCCGACCCCCTCGACGCGCGCCACTCGTTCACCCTGCTGGTCCCCGGACGGCACGAGGAGGAGGTCATGGGCCAGACCCTCGACCGCCTCGCGCTGCAGGACCACCCCGACTTCGAGATCATCGCGATCGTCGGCCACGACGACCCGGGCACCGAGCGCGTCGCCCGTGAGGCCGCGGCACGCCACCCCGACCTGATCCGCGTGGTGGTCGACTCGAGCGTCCCCAAGAACAAGCCCAAGGCGCTCAACCTCGCGCTGCAGACCTCGCGCGGCGAGATCGTCGGCGTGTTCGACGCCGAGGACGAGGTGCACCCGCGCCTCCTGACGCTCGTCGACTCGCGCTTCAGCGAGACCGACGCGGACGTGGTCCAGGGCGGCGTGCAGCTGATGAACTTCCAGACGAGCTGGTGGAGCCTCCGCAACGTGCTCGAGTACTACTTCTGGTTCCGCTCGCGCCTGCACTTCCACGCCAAGGAGAAGTTCATCCCCCTCGGCGGCAACACCGTCTTCGTCCGCAAGGACTGGCTCGACTGGTCCGAGGGCTGGGACGCCGAGTGCCTCGCGGAGGACTGCGAGCTGGGCGTCCGCCTGTCGAGCGCCGGCGCGAAGGTCGTCGTCGCCTACAGCCCCGAGGTCGTCACCCGCGAGGAGACCCCCGGCACGTTCGTGTCGCTGCTGAAGCAGCGCACCCGCTGGAACCAGGGCTTCATGCAGGTCTACGGCAAGGGCGAGTGGAAGAAGCTGCCGCGCCTGCGCCAGCGCCTCATGGCCCGCTACCTGCTGACCATGCCGTTCATCCAGGCAGCCACCGGCCTGCTCATCCCGATCTCCGTGATCCTCATCTTCACGATCAAGGTGCCGACGGCCATCGCGCTCGTCTCGTTCATCCCGCTGGCGCCGACCCTGGTGCTGCTGGCCGTCGAGTTCACGGGCCTCCGGGAGTTCGGCCGCACCTACGGCCAGAAGGTCCGGGCCCGCGACTACTTCCGCCTGATCTGGGGCCTCATCCCCTACCAGATCTTCCTCGCCCTCGCCGCCGTGCGAGCCGTCTTCCGTCAGATCCGGGGCATGAACGCCTGGGAGAAGACGGAGCACACGGGAGCCCACCGCCCCGCCGAGACCCCAGCCCCGCAGGAGGCGCCCCGCGCGTCCCAGCAGGAGCCCGCCCTCGCCATGACCGGAGGTGACCGATGACCAGCACGCTGAACCGCCCGACGGCGGTCGACGACCGCATCGCCACGGCGCCGCGTCGTCCCGGCACGCCCGTGCAGCCTGCCCCCGCACGCTCGCCGGGGTGGCTCCGCCGCCACGGCGCCAGCCTCGTCTGGCTGCTGCCCCTGATGGCGATCGCCGCCGTCGTGCAGGCCTTCAACATGGCCGGCTCGCCGCAGCGGATCGACGACGAGGGCACGTACACGGCCCAGGCCTGGGCCGTCCAGAACCTCGGAGAGCTCGCCCACTACACCTACTGGTACGACCACCCCCCGGTGGGCTGGCTGCAGATCTCGGCCTACACGGCCCTGACCGGTGCCTTCGACCGCTACGACGTCGCGGTGCTGGCCGGCCGCGAGGCGATGCTCGCCTTCACCGTCGTCGCGGTCGCCCTGCTCTGGCTGCTCGCCCGCAAGCTCGGCCTCAGCCGCCCCGCCGCGGCCGTCGCCGGCCTCGTGTTCGCCGTGTCGCCGCTGGCCCTCCAGTTCCACCGGACGGTCTACCTCGACAACGTGGCCACGCCGTGGCTGCTCGCCGCGTTCGTCTTCGCCCTCAGCAAGCGCTACCAGCTCGCCGGCTTCGCGGCCGCCTCCGTCTCGTTCGGCATCGCGGTGCTCTCGAAGGAGACGTACCTGCTCGCCCTGCCGTTCCTGGCCTGGATGATGTGGCGCGGCGCCGACAAGTCGACCCGTCGCTACACGCTCTCGATCGCGGGCAGCCTGCTCGTGCTCGTCGGCCTCGGCTACGTCGCGCTCGCCGCCGTCAAGGGAGAGCTGCTGCCGGGCGCCGGCCGGGTCAGCCTGCTCGAGGGCATCCAGTTCCAGCTCGCGACCCGTGAGGCGAGCGGCTCGGTGTTCGACACCGGCAGCCTCTTCTTCGCGACGGTCTCGCAGTGGTGGCAGCTCGACCAGGTGCTGATCGTGGTCGGCACCCTCGCCTCCGTCGTCGGCCTCTTCATGAAGCGGGTCCGTCCGGTCGCCGTGATGATGGTCTTCCTGATCGCCTTCATGTTCCGTCCCGGCGGGTACCTGCCGGTGCCGTACGTGATCATGCTGCTGCCGTTCGCGGCGCTGCTGATCGCCGCGGTCACGGACGCCGCCGTGAAGTCGGTGCGGGCGCGCCGGGCCGGCGCCGTGTCGACGGCCGCGGTCCGCACGGGGTCCGTCACGTGGATCGCGCTCACCGTCGCCGCCGTGGTGGCGCTGGTGCCCCTCTGGGCCGTGCAGCTACGCGGCTTCCTCGACTCCGACCTGGACGCGCCGATGCGCAACGCCGAGACCTGGGTCGAGACCAACGTCCCGAAGGACAGCCGCCTCCTCGTCGACGACGCGGTGTGGGTCGACCTGGTCCGTGCCGGCTTCGCCCGGGACAACGTGATCTGGTTCTACAAGATCGACACCGACGGCGCCGTCCAGGCGCAGTCGCCGAACGGCTGGCGCGACTCGGACTACCTCTTCGAGACCGAGTCGGTCCGGACCTCGGGAGCAGGGTCGCCCGACGTGCGCTCGGCGCTCGAGAGCTCGACCGTCGTGGCCTCCTTCGGCGACGGTGACCAGCAGGTCAACGTCCGCCGGATCGACAGCGACGGCGCCGCCGAGGCGCAGCGCTCCGCGGACGCCGCCGCCGCCGCGCGGTCCGCCGCCGGGGCCGAGCTCGCCCAGAACCCGGACCTGCAGGTGTCGGCCACGTTCGACCAGGCCCTCCGCGACGGCCGCCTCGACCCGCGTGCCCTCATCGTGCTCGGCCAGCTCGCGGCCGTGGCGCCGATCTCGGTCGCCGACCCCGCAGCCCTGCCGGGCGAGCAGGAGTCCGTGTTCCGGCAGTTCGACGTCACGCCGCAGGGCGGCGAGACCGTCGCGCAGCTCGACACGCTCCTCCGGGGCCTCGGCGACACCTACGAGCCGGCCTCGATCGAGCCGCAGGGAGACGGCCTCCGCATCACGTTCTCCGCGGTCGCCCCGTCGGGCGTCCTGTCCGACTGACCACCGCGTCGGGGGTCGTGCACACGACCCCCGACACCCCTCCTCACCGCCGTCGCGCCCTCTCGGACGCGGCACCCGACCGGAAAGGAACCGCCCTCATGGCTTCACTCCACAGCAGCACCGCACGCACCGCCTCCTCGACCACAGCCTCCTCGACCACCGACTCCTCGACCCTCACCCCGAGGCGCCGTCTCGTGACCGTCCTCGCCGTCACCGCGGCGACCGGCGTGGCCCTCGCCGGGTCGCTCGTCGGCGCGTCGCCCGCACACGCCGCCGACGGCGACGGCTGGGTCCGCGTCGGCCACCTCTCGCCCGACACCAAGTCGGTCGACGTGACCCTGACCTCGCTCGCCGGCGGCCAGGTCGTCATGGACCTCGACGACGTCACGTTCGGCCAGGTCAGCCCGTACCAGGCGCTGACGCCCGGCACCTACGTCGTCTCGATGACCGCCGCCGACGCACCCGCCGACGCGAAGCCGGTCATCACGACGAACGTCACCGTCGACAGCGGACAGCCGATCACGGCCCTCGCCTACGGCCCGAACGACGACCTCGAGACCCGCGTCGTCAAGGACGACCTCACCCCGCCCACGGACGGCCAGGCCAAGGTCCGCCTGTTCCAGGCCGCGACCGTGAGCAAAACCGTCTCGGTCGCGACGACGACGGGCACGACCATCGCGTCGAAGGCCTCGTTCGGCAGCGCCAGCGGCTACGCCGAGGTCGCCGCCGGTCCCTGGAGCCTCGACCTGACCGGCCAGAAGGTCACCGGCACGAGCGACGTCGACCTCGCGGCCGGCAGCATCAACACGCTGTTCGTGCTCGACAACTCGACCGGCGGGCTCACCGTCGTTCCGGTCGTCGACAGCGCGGCCACGGCGCAGGCCCCCGTGGGCGGCGTCCAGACGGGCGGCGGCTACCTGGCCGAGCACCCGGCGAAGGACGAGCCCGCGGGCTTCTGGGCCACCGTCCGCAGCTGGTTCGGGGCCTGAGATCCCGAGGAGGCGCGGTGAGCGACCACCGTCGCCGCGCCTCCTCGGGACCCGCCCGCAGCACCCTGCACGCAGCACGCAGCACCCCGCACGGACTCCGCTCCGTGAGCCACACCGAGACCCTCAGAGGAACGACATGACGAAGAAGACGAAGGCACTGCTCGCCGCAGTGGTCGTCGCGGCCGTGGCCGTGACCGCCGGCATCGCCCTCCTCGTCGTCGGAGCACCCGGCGGCGCCCCCGACCGCACCGCCGGGGGGCCTGCCGAGAGCAGCGACCCCGGTACCGGCGACAGCACTCCCGACGCCCGCAGCGCCACGCAGATCGGCGAGGACTTCCTCGACGAGTGGGTGGACGACGACGGCCGCGTCGTCCGACGCGACCAGGGCGACGACACCGTCAGCGAGGGGCAGGCCTACGGCATGCTCGTCGCCGCGGCCGTCGGCGACGAAGACCGCTTCGCCGCCATCTGGGACTGGACGAAGGAGGAGCTGGTCCGGCAGGACGGACTGCTCGCCTGGCGCTGGGCCGACGGCGCCGTCGTCGACGACATGCCCGCCAGCGACGCCGACGTCGACGCCGCCAGGGCGCTCGTGCTCGCCGGCGCCGCGTTCGACCGACCCACCTGGACCGCCGACGGGATCCAGCTCGGCACGCACGTGCTCGACGAGATGACGGCGAGCACCGACGTGGGGCGCATCCTGCTCCCCGGCCCCTGGGCCGCCGGCTCCGGCCCGTGGTCGTACAACCCCTCCTACGCCGCGCCGGCCGCCTTCGCGCAGCTCGGCGAGGCCAGCGGCGACCCCCGTTGGGCCGAGCTCGAGCAGGGCTCCCGCGCGGTCACGACGAACGTGCTGACCGCCACGGCCCTGCCGAGCGACTGGGCGCAGGTGCAGCAGGACGGCACCGTCGTCCCCCTGCCGAGCGCCGACGGCTCGTCGGGCACGGTCCAGTACAGCTACGACGCCGGTCGGCTCGCCCTGCGGTACGCCGAGTCGTGCGACCCGGTCGACGTCGCGCTGGCGGCCCGGCTCGCGCCGGTGCTGCAGCGCTACCCCGACCTGCCGATGCAGCTCGACCTGGGCGGCCAGGAGATGGGCCAGGACCAGAGCCCGCTCGCCTACGCCGCCCGTGCCGCCGCGCTCGCCAGTGCAGGAGAGCCCGACGCCGCCGCGGCCGACCTCGGACGTGCCGACGCGCTGGCGCAGTCGACGCCGACCTACTACGGCGCGGCCTGGGCCGCTCTCGCCTCCCTCCAGCTCGACGGCGAGGGCTCGGCCCTCGGCGCCTGCTCGCCCTTGGCGGTGTCCCGATGACCGTGTCGCAGTTCGTCTCGTCGCACCGACGTGCCGCGATCGCGCTCGGCGCGGCCGTGCTGCTGCTCGCCGGGGGCGCCACCGTCGCCGCCGTCGCGG
>NZ_CAUPYL010000094.1:0-9653 GCF_963515265.1 uncultured Frigoribacterium sp. | reverse complement strand
CGCTCGGGCAGCGTCGTGGCGGCCTTCGCGCTGCGCGACGAGGTCCGGCCCGAGTCGGCCGAGGCGGTGCGCCGGCTGCACGACGCCGGGGTGCGCGTCGCGATGGTGACGGGCGACGCCCGGCAGGTCGCGGACTCCGTCGCGCGCGAGCTCGGCATCGACGAGGTCTTCGCCGAGGTGCGCCCGGACGAGAAGGACGCCCGCGTCGCCGAGCTGCAGCAGCGCGGCCAGCGCGTGGCGATGGTGGGCGACGGCGTCAACGACGCTCCCGCGCTGGCCCGGGCCGACGTGGGGATCGCGATCGGCGCGGGCACCGACGTCGCCGTCGAGTCGGCGGGCGTCGTGCTGGCGTCGAGCGACCCGCGCGCGGTGCTCTCGGTGATCTCGCTGTCGCGGGTCGGCTATCGCAAGATGATCCAGAACCTGGTCTGGGGCGCGGGCTACAACGTGCTCTCGGTGCCGTTGGCCGCGGGCGTGCTCGCGCCGATCGGCTTCGTGCTGTCGCCGGCCGCCGGGGCCGTGCTCATGAGCCTGTCGACGGTCATCGTGGCGCTGAACGCGCAGCTCCTCCGCCGCTGGCGCCCCGCCGCCTGAGCGCAGGAGGCGCGGGCTGGGAGATCGCTGATGATTCAGTTGCTAAGAGATCAGGCGGGGATAGCGTCGGCGGCATGAGCACAGCAGCGACCCGTCCCGCCTCCGCCACCGCACCTCCGGCGTCCGCCGACGTCGTCCGCCAGGTCGTCGTCGTCGTGGGCGCCGTGCTCGCGATCGTCCTGGCCGCGATCGGCTCCGGGGCCTTCGGCGGCACCTCCGTGTCGGGAGCCTCGGGCGGCGCGCTCAGCGCCGACGCGACGCCCATCGCCCCGGCGACGACGGCCTTCTCGATCTGGTCGGTCATCTACGCCGGCCTCGTCGCCTACGCCGTCTACCAGGCACTGCCCGGCCAGCGGGCCGTCGACCGCCACCGTCGCCTCGGGTACTGGGTCGCCGCCTCCATGCTGCTGAACGCGGCCTGGCTGTTCGCCGCCGTGCAGCTCGGCCAGGTCTGGCTCAGCGTCGTCGTGATCGTCGCGCTGCTCGCCGTCCTGGTCCGGATCTTCCTGCTCGTCGTGCACACGCCCACCCGCAGTCGGGTCGACGCCGTCGTCACGGACGGCACCATGGGCCTCTACCTCGGCTGGGTGTCGGTCGCGACGGCCGCCAACATCGCCGCCGCCCTCGTCGAGTCGGGCTTCGACGGCTTCGGGCTGCCGAGCGGCCTCTGGTCGACGATCGTCCTCGCGGTCGCCGGGCTGTCGGGCGTCGCGGTCGCCGTCGTCGGACGCGGGCGGATCGCCCCGATGCTCTCGCTGGTCTGGGGCCTGGCGTGGGTCGCCGTCGGCCGCTTCTCGGGGCAGCCGCTCGACACCGCCGCGGGGGTCACCGCGCTGGTCGCCGCCGCCGTCGTGCTGGTCGTCGTGCTCGTGCTGCGGGTGCGCGCCGAGCGGAGCGGCTCGGCCCGCGTCCCCGGGGAGCCGCTGCGCGCCTCCTAGCGGGCCCGTCCCCACGTCGAAGCGACGAACCGACGTGATCTTCCACGTCGGTTCGTCGCTTTCGCGTCGCCCTGCGGCGCGCGGGGTCGGGCGAGGGCTGAGGCTCAGCGGCCGCCGGTCAGCTTGCGGTCGCGCTGCGCGACGCCGGCGGTCCCGTACGGGTAGTCGTCGACGCGCGGGCTGCTCGACGCGTCGAGGCGGGCCAGCTCGTCGTCGGTGAGCAGCTTCGCGAGGTCGGACGCGCCGAGGTTGTCGTCGAGCTGAGCGACCGTGCGCGCGCCCAGGATCACCGAGGTCACGGCGGGCTGCCGGAGCAGCCACGCGAGCGAGACCTGCGACGAGGAGGCGCCGTGCGCGTCCGCGACGGACGCGACGGCCTCGATGGCCGACCAGGTCCGCTCGTCGCCGTTGCGCGCCTCCCACGCCTCCATGCCCCGCTTCGGGTCCTCGCCCAGGCGGGTCGCACCCGTGGGTGCCTCGTCGCGGCGGTACTTGCCGCTCAGCCAGCCGCCGGCGAGGGGCGACCAGGGCAGCAGGCCGATGCCGGCGTCGAGCGAGGCCGGCACGATCTCGTGCTCGATGTCGCGGACGAGCAGGTTGTACTGCGGCTGCAGCGTGACGGGCGGCGCGAAGCCGAGCGCCTGCGCACGGGCGACGGCCTTCGTCAGCTGCCAGCCCAGGTAGTTCGAGAAGCCGTAGTAGCCGATCTTGCCCGCGGTGATCGCGTCGTCGAGGAACCTCAGGGTCTCGTCGATCGGCGTGAAGGCGTCCCAGGCGTGCATCTGGTAGAGGTCGACGTGCTCCACGCCGAGCCGGCTGAGCGAGGCGTCGAGCGCGGTCGTGAGGTGCCGGCGCGAGAGGCCGACGTCGTTGGGGCCGTCCCCCATCGGGAACCGCCCCTTCGTCGCGAGCACGACCTGCGCCGCCTCCGTGGGGTGCGAGGCGAGCCAGCGCCCGATGATCTCCTCCGAGGTCCCCGCCGTGTACACGTCGGCGGTGTCGACGAGCGTGCCGCCGGCCGCGACGAACGCGTCGAGGATCTGGTGAGAGGTGGTCTCGTCGGCTTCTGCGCCGAACGTCATGGTGCCCAGTGTCAGCTCCGACACGGAGGCACCGCTGTTCCCGAGGGTCCTGTAGTCCATGCCCCGACGCTACGCCGCGAGCTCGTGGCCGTGCCCGAGGAGGCGTCGGCCCGGCACCCGGGAGACGCTCGATACCAGGCGGTCGGGTGAGAGTCGCCCGAGTCAGGCCTGAGAGGTACCATCACGGGAATCGGTGGATCAGGCCGATGCGTGCGAGGTGCGTCGACCACCGGCCTCGTCGCCCACGAGAGCACCCTCGTGCTCCGTCGCACCGCCTGGAGGGGCGCATGGCCAGTCCTGCGACGCCCATGGCCTGGACCCGCGCGGGCTCCCGTCGCCCGGACTTCGACGACCCTCGGGTGCGCGGCGTCGAGACCGCAGACCCCGCGGTCGCGCACTCCATCATCAGCCGCATCTACCGTCTCCGCGACCTCACTCCCGAGGCCGGCCCCGACTTCAGCTTCGGCCGGGTCGTCTCCGGCGACGACCGGTTCGCGATGGGCCAGATCCACTACCGGGGACGGCTGCACGCCGTCAGCGAGCCGCTGCCCGAGTTCTTCTGCATCAGCCGCGTCCTGGGCGGCCGCTACGGCCTCGCGGACGGCAGGGCCGACCTGCGGGCACAGACGGGCGACCGCTTCGTGTTCCCGAGCGACCGGGTCAAGGAGCACCGCTGGGACGACATGCACCTCGGCCAGGTCATGCTCGACCGGGCCGCCGTCGAGCGCGAGCTCGCCGGGCTGTCGCTGGCGACGCCGCCCGAGGGCCTGCAGACCCTCGCGATGGAGCCCGTCTCGGAGGCCCTGGGCGAGCACTGGGGCAGCACGACCCGGCACGTGCTCGACGGCGTGCTCTCGAACGACGCCGCGATGGCGAGCCCGCTGGTGCGGTCGGCCGCGTTCCGCTCGCTCGTGACGGCGTTCGTCGAGGCCTACGACACGAACGTGGTGGGGACGGGCCGGTCCTCCGACGCGCGTGCCCTGCCGTCCACCGTCCGTCGAGCGCTCGCCTTCGTCGAGGAGCACGCGCACGACGACATCGGGATCGTCGAGATCGCGGAGGCGGCCCGCCTGACCCCGAGGGGGCTGCAGCTGGCGTTCCGTCGCCACCTCGACACGACCCCGATGGCGGCCCTGCGCGCGGCTCGCCTGCGCGGTGCGCATGCCGACCTCATGCTCGGCGACCCGACCCTCGGGCACACGGTGGCCGGCATCGCGCTGAGCTGGGGCTTCGCCAACCCCGGCCGGTTCGCCGCGCTCTACTCGACGCAGTTCGGCCGGGCTCCCCGCGAGACCCTCGAGTCCTGAGGCCCGGCCCCCAGCCCCTGGCTGCCGGCCCCCGGGGGAGGCGGCCGTCGCGATCCCGATCCGGCGCCTCCTTCGCTCCGTGTCCTCTGCCTTCGTTTCGTGACCACCTGGTGGCCAGGAGGGGGAGATCCATCGCAGAATGAGGGGGCCTCGCGATTTGGGTTCAGGATCGCGAGTCGTACACGCGGCAAGCGCAGGGACGTCGGGTCCCGGTCGCGGCTGCGAGGGGTGCGGGTGAGGGCGTCGGGTCCCCACCCGCACCCCCTTCTCGTTCCGCTCTCCGAGCCCGCGGGCCGTAAGGTCGTCCCATGTCTGGCAGCACCTTCGGTGAACTCTTCCGCGTCACGAACTTCGGCGAGTCGCACGGCGTCGCCATCGGCTGCGTCATCGACGGGTGCCCTCCGGGCCTCGCCCTGACCGAGGCCGACATCCAGGGGGAGCTCGACCGCCGCCGCCCGGGCACCTCGCGCCACGTCACGCAGCGCAGGGAGCCCGACGCCGTCGAGATCCTGTCCGGCGTCTACGAGGGCGTGACGACGGGCACGCCGATCGCCCTCATGATCCGGAACGTCGACCAGCGCAGCAAGGACTACGGCAACATCCTCGACACGTTCCGCCCCGGCCACGCCGACTACACGTACTGGCGCAAGTACGGCGTGCGCGATCCTCGTGGCGGCGGCCGCTCCTCCGCCCGGCTCACCGCGCCGATGGTCGCCGCCGGCGCCGTCGCGCGCAAGTGGCTGCAGGAGCAGGGCGGCATCTCGTTCACCGGCTGGATGAGCCAGCTCGACGACATCGCCGTCCCCTTCACCGACGAGTCGCAGATCTCGCAGAACCCGTTCTTCGCCCCCGACGCGGCGATCGTGCCGCGGCTCGAGGAGCGCATGGACGAGCTGCGCCGCGCCGGCGACTCGTGCGGCGCGCGCATCGACGTCGTCGCCCGGAACGTGCCCGCGGGCCTCGGCGAGCCCCTGTTCTCGAAGCTCGACGCGGACATCGCCGCCGCGATGATGGGCATCAACGCCGTCAAGGGCGTCGAGATCGGCGCGGGCTTCGACAGCGTCTCGCAGCGCGGCAGCGAGCACGGCGACGCCCTGACCGCCGACGGCTTCGAGACCAACGACGCGGGCGGCGTGCTCGGCGGGATCTCGACCGGGCAGGACCTCAGGGTCTCCGTCGCGATCAAGCCGACGAGCTCGATCCGCACCCCCCAGCGCTCGATCGACCGCGAGGGGAACGAGACGAGCGTCGAGACCTTCGGACGGCACGACCCGTGCGTGGGCATCCGTGCGACGCCGATCGTGGAGGCGATGCTCGCCCTGGTCGTGATGGACCACGTGCTCGCGTTCCGGGCCCAGATCGGGCCCGTGCCATTCACGCCCCCGGGGGCCTGATCGGGGCAGCTCGGCCGAGCGCCCTGCTCAGCCGAGCCGCACCTCCTGCAGGGCCGAGCCCTCCGGGGCTCAGTCGCGCGCGGACACGTCCGTGTGGACGAAGTTCGTCGCCGAGCGGCTCGCGGTCGGCCCGCGCTGGCCCTGGTACCGCGAGCCGTACTCGCCCGAGCCGTACGGGTGGTCGGCCGGCGAGCTGAGGCGGAAGAAGCAGAGCTGCCCGATCTTCATGCCCGGCCAGAGCTTGATCGGCAGCGTCGCGACGTTCGAGAGCTCGAGGGTGACGTGCCCGGTGAAGCCGGGGTCGATGAAGCCGGCCGTGGAGTGCGTCAGCAGGCCGAGGCGGCCGAGCGAGCTCTTGCCCTCGAGGCGGGCGGCGACGTCGTCGGGCAGCGTGACGCGCTCGTACGTGCTGCCGAGGACGAACTCGCCCGGGTGCAGGATGAACGGCTCGTCGGCCGGCGTCTCGACGAGGCGCGTCAGCTCGGGCTGCTCGGCGGCCGGGTCGATGAACGGGTACTTGTGGTTGTCGAACAGCCGGAACAGGCGGTCGAGCCGCACGTCGATGCTCGACGGCTGGATCAGCGACGAGTCGTACGGGTCGAGGCCGATGCGCCCGGCGTCGAGCTCGAGCTTGATGTCGTGGTCGGAGAGCAGCACGCGGTCAGCCTAGTCAGCCGCCCGGTCCGCCTCGCTGCCCGGCGCCTCCTGCACCTCGTGGCTGACGATGGCGATGTGGGTGCGCACCTGGTGCTCGGCCGCGTCGCCGTCGCCGTCGGCGACCGCGCGCGCGGCCGCGACGTGGGCGTCGAGGGTGCCCGGCCAGGGGACGGCCGGCGTGAGGCCGAGGTCGGCGCGCCCCTCCAGGATCTCGCGGACCGGGGCGGCGAGCTCGGCGTAGAGGAGGTTGCCGCTGGCCGTGAGCAGCAGCGAGTGGAACGCGACGTCGATCGCGAGGTACTCGGACGAGTCGCCCTGCCCGGCCCGGCCGAGGTCGTCGAGCTCGGAGGCGAGGCGCACGAGGCCCGCGCGCTGGTCGTCCGTGGCGTTCCGGGCCGCGAGCCGGGCGGCGACCGGCTCGAGCGCGGCGCGCAGCTCCATCAGCTCGACGAGGTGACGCTGCCGCAGCGGGCCGGCCAGGGTCCAGCGGATGAGCTGCGCGTCGAGCACCCGCCACGACTCCCGCGGCTGCACGGTCATCCCCACCCGTCGGCGCGACCGGATCAGGTCGAGCGACTCGAGGACGCGCACCGCCTCGCGCACGGCGGTCCGCGAAGCCCCGAACTCGAGCTCGAGCGCGGCGAGGGTGAGCACGGTGCCCGGGGGGAGGTCGCCCGAGGCGATGCGGCCGCCGAGGGCGTGCACGAGCCGGGCGTGCGTCCCCTCGGCCCCGGGGCGAGATGTCATGAGGGTCATCCTGTCGTAGGCCGAGAGCTCGGCACGACTTGAAAAGTACTACCTTTGATGGCACCCTGGCCTTCACCGCGGTCGCGCACCTCCTGTGCGCCTCGACCGCGGACTCGACGGGCGCAGCCCACGGTATTCAACGGAGAAGATCGACATGGACGACTGGACTCAGACCCTGGGGGCGGCTCCGCTGCTCGCGATCGCCGCGGGGGCGATCGCCTTGATCCTGGTGCTCGTCATCAAGTTCAAGCTGCACGCGTTCCTCACCCTCGTCATCGTCGCGGCGCTCACCGCCCTCGCGACGGGCATCCCCACGGGCGCCATCGCCGACCTGCTCGTCACGAGCTTCGGCAGCACCCTCGGCTCCGTCGCGCTGCTCGTCGGGCTCGGGGCCATGCTCGGGCGGCTCGTCGAGTCGTCGGGCGGCGCCCGGGTGCTCGCCGACCGCATGGTCGACGTCTTCGGCGAGAAGCGCGCGCCGTTCGCCCTCGGCCTCGCCTCGCTGATCATGGGCTTCCCGATCTTCTTCGACGCCGGCCTGATCGTCATGCTGCCGATCGTCTTCGCCGTGGCCCGCCGCATGGGCGGCAAGTCGCTGCTGCTCTACGGCATCAGCTCCGCCGCGGCCTTCTCGGTCATGCACGTGTTCCTGCCGCCGCACCCCGGCCCGGTCTCGGCGACCGAGCTGCTCGGCGCCGACCTCGGCATCGTCCTCGTGGCCGGCCTCGTCATCGTCTTCCCCGTCTGGTACGTCTCGGGCTACCTGTGGGCCAAGTACGTCAACAAGCGCATCCCGCTGCCCGTGCTGTCGCTCTTCGGCAGCGAGAAGGACGACGTCCACGCCGCGAACCCGCCCAAGGCCGGCACGGTCATGGCCGTCCTCGCCGTCCCGCTCGTCCTGATCCTCCTGAACACCGGGCTCAGCTCGCTCGGCTCCGTCGGGGTCGTCGACCCCGACGCCACCTGGGTGCAGGCACTCGTCCTGATCGGCACCAGCGGCATCGCGCTGCTCATCTCGGTCCTCGTCGCGGCCGTCGTGCTCGGCCGGGCCCGCGGCGTCGGCGGCAGCGCGCTCGAGAAGGTGCTCGACAGCGCGCTCGGCCCCATCTGCTCGGTCGTGCTCATCACCGGCGCCGGCGGCATGTTCGGCGGCGTGCTCCGCGCCTCGGGCATCGGCGACGCGCTCGCCGACGTGCTGGGCGACCTCGGACTGCCCGTCATCGTCGCGGCGTGGATCATCGCCGCGATCCTCCGCCTCGCCCAGGGCTCGGCGACCGTCGCCCTCGTGACCGCCGCGGGCCTCGTCGCCCCGGCCGTCGCGCTGGCCGACCTCAACGCCGTCCAGCTCGCCGCCGTCGTGCTCGCCACGGCCGCCGGATCGGTCTTCGCCGGCCACGTCAACGACTCGGGCTTCTGGCTCGTCGGCCGGCTGATGGGCATGGACGTGAAGACCACCCTGCGCGTGTGGACCGTCCAGCAGGGCGTCGAGTCCGTGCTCGGCTTCGCCGCGGCGCTGCTCGTCTTCGCCGTCGGCTCGCTGGTCTGACGACCGCCCGGACCGCCCGGAACCACCAAGGAGAACCATGACCTCGTCCCTGTTCGACCTCACCGGCCGGCTCGCCCTCGTGACCGGCTCCTCCCGGGGCCTCGGCCGCTCGTTCGCCCTGGCGCTGGCGGAGGCGGGGGCCGAGGTGATCGTGCACGGCCGGGACGCCGAGGCGCTGCGCGAGGCCCAGGACGCCCTCGAGGCCGCCACGGGGACGCGGCCCGCGACGACGGTCTTCGACGTGACGGACGCTGCTGCCGTCGAGGCGGCGGTCGCCGACCTGGTGGCCGAGCACGGCGTCCCCGACGTCCTGGTCAACAACGCGGGGGTGCAGAAGCGGGCGCCGTTCACCGAGTTCCCCGTCGAGGACTGGGACGCGGTCGTCGCGACGAACCTGTCGAGCGTCTTCTACGTCTCGCGCTTCGTCGCGCCCGGCATGGTCGAGCGCGGCTCGGGCAAGATCGTGAACGTCGCGAGCGTCCAGTCGATGCTGGCTCGGCAGACCATCGCGCCGTACTCGGCGACCAAGGGCGGCGTCGCGCAGCTGAGCCGCGGCATGGCCGCCGACGTGGCGCGGCACGGCGTGCAGGTGAACACCCTCTCGCCCGGCTACTTCGCGACCGAGATGAACACCGCGCTCTGGCAGGACGAGGACTTCGACGCGTGGCTCCGCCAGCGCACCCCGGCTCAGCGCTGGGGCCGCGTCGAGGAGCTCACGGGGACGCTCATCTACCTCGCCTCGAGCGCGAGCGACTTCGTCTCGGGGCAGAACATCTTCGTCGACGGCGGCATGACGAGCGTCGTCTGACGTGCGTCGTCCGACGAGCACGCAGGACCGACCCGCCCACAGAGGAGAACGACCGTGAAGACCATCCAGATCGACTCCGCGACCGTCCTGACGGAGCGCGAGGTCCCGACGCCCGAGCCCGGCGAGGGCGAGGTGCGGATCCGCGTCGACTTCGTCGGCATCTGCGGCTCCGACCTGCACTACTACTTCGAGGGCGCCAACGGGGCCTTCGTCGTCGAGGAGCCCCTCGCCCCCGGCCACGAGCTGTCGGGGCGCATCGACCTCGACCCGAGCGGTCAGTGGGCCCCCGGCACGCCCGTCACCGTGCACCCTGCCCGGTTCGGCACCCCGACCGAGGGCACCGAGGACGCGCCCCACCTCTGGCCGGGCGGCTCCTACCTCGGCAGCGCCTCGACGCACCCGCACACGCAGGGCGCCCTCAGCGAGTACCTCGTGGTCGACGCGGGCATGCTCCGTGCGCTGCCCGACACCCTGCCGCTCGAGCGCGCGGCCCTGGCCGAGCCGCTCGCCGTCGCCCTGCACGCCGTCAGCCGGGTCGGCGACGTCCGGGGCGCCCGGGTGCTCGTCTCCGGGGCCGGCC
>NZ_CAUPYL010000093.1:0-9679 GCF_963515265.1 uncultured Frigoribacterium sp. | reverse complement strand
CACCGGGGGAGTGCTGACCGTCGCCGCCTCGGTCGCCACCGACGTCGGGCAGGCCACGCCGGACACCCTGGCCCGCGTCGCCGCGGTGCTGCGCGACAGGGCAGGGCGCGGCTCGGGCGCCGAGGTGGTCGTGTCGGTGACCTCGCGCGTGATCGAGCCGCCGCTGCCTCGCTGAGCCGGCCCGCGCCTCCTGCGGTCGTCCTCTGCGCCTCCTCGAGGGTCTCGCGTCCCCGTCGCCCGCCCCTCAGGGGACCGTCGGAGAGGGCATGTATCTTGATGTCGAGAGACCCCCGCCGAGTACCGTGGGGGCGACCGCACGCACGCGCGACACCAGAGGAGCACCTGCCGCATGGCCACGATCATCTACACGCTCACCGACGAGGCGCCGATGCTGGCGACCTACTCGTTCCTGCCCATCGTCCAGGCGTACGCCCGCACCGCGGGGGTCGACGTCGAGACCCGCGACATCTCGCTGGCCGGACGCATCATCAGCCAGTTCCCGGAGCGGCTCACCGACGAGCAGCGACAGGGCGACGCGCTCGCCGAGCTGGGGGCCCTGGCGAAGACGCCCGAGGCCAACATCATCAAGCTGCCGAACATCTCGGCGTCGATGCCGCAGCTGAAGGCCGCCGTCCGCGAGCTGCAGGGCCAGGGCTACGACCTTCCGGAGTACCCGGACTCGCCCTCGACCGACGAGGAGCGCGACGTCAAGGCCCGCTACGACAAGGTCAAGGGCAGCGCCGTCAACCCGGTGCTCCGCGAGGGCAACAGCGACCGCCGTGCGCCGCTCTCGGTCAAGAACTACGCGCGGAAGCACCCGCACCGCATGGGCGCCTGGACCGGGGACTCGAAGACGAACGTCGCCACCATGGGCGTCGACGACTTCCGCTCGAACGAGAAGACCGTCGTGCTCCCCGCCGACGACGTGCTGCGCATCGAGCACGTCGGCGCCGACGGGTCGACCACCGTGCTGCGCGAGTCGATCCCCGTGCTCGCCGGCGAGGTCGTCGACGGCACCGTGCTGCACGTCGCCGCGCTGCACGAGTTCCTCGCCGCGCAGATCGCCCGGGCCGAGGCCGAGGGCGTCCTGTTCTCGGTGCACCTCAAGGCCACGATGATGAAGATCAGCGACCCGATCCTGTTCGGCCACGTGATCCGAGCCTTCTTCCCGCAGGTCTTCGAGAAGTACGGCGACGACCTGCGCGCGGCCGGGCTCGACCCCGCCAACGGCCTCAACGGGATCCTGCAGGGGCTCGCCTCGCTGCCGAACGGCGACGAGATCCGCGCGGCCTTCGACCAGGGCATCGCCGACGGGCCGGACCTCGCCATGGTCGACTCCGACAAGGGCACGACCAACCTGCACGTGCCGTCCGATGTGATCGTCGACGCCTCCATGCCCGCGATGATCCGCACCTCGGGCCACATGTGGGGCCCCGACGGCGAGGAGCACGACACCCTCGCGGTCATCCCCGACTCGAGCTACGCCGGCATCTACCAGGCCGTGCTCGACGACTGCCGTGCGAACGGCGCCTTCGACCCCGCGACGATGGGCTCCGTGCCGAACGTCGGCCTCATGGCGCAGGCCGCCGAAGAATACGGATCGCACGACAAGACCTTCGAGATCCCCGCCGACGGCACCGTCCGCGTGCTGAACGAGGCCGGCGACGTGCTGATCGAGCACGAGGTCGCCACCGGCGACATCTGGCGCGCGTGCCAGACCAAGGACGTCCCGATCCGCGACTGGGTCAAGCTCGCCGTCACCCGCGCCCGTGCCAGCGGCACGCCCGCCGTCTTCTGGCTCGACGAGACCCGTGCCCACGACGCGACCCTGATCGGGCTCGTGCGCGGCTACCTCGCCGAGCACGACACCGAGGGCCTGCAGATCGAGATCCTGTCGCCGGTCGACGCGATGGCCTTCTCGCTCGAGCGGATCCGCCGCGGCGAGGACACGATCTCCGTCACCGGCAACGTGCTGCGCGACTACCTGACCGACCTGTTCCCGATCATGGAGCTCGGCACCTCGGCCAAGATGCTGTCCGTCGTGCCGCTGATCAACGGCGGCGGCCTCTTCGAGACCGGAGCCGGCGGCTCGGCGCCCAAGCACGTGCAGCAGCTCGTCGACCAGGACTACCTGCGCTGGGACAGCCTCGGCGAGTTCCTCGCCCTCGCGGTCAGCTTCGAGCACCTCGCCACCTCGACCGGCAACGCCCGCGCCCAGGTGCTGGCCGACACCCTCGACCGCGCGACCGGCACGTTCCTCGACGAGAACAAGTCGCCCGGTCGCAAGCTCGGCTCGATCGACAACCGCGGCAGCCACTTCTTCCTCGCGAAGTACTGGGCCGACGAGCTCGCGGCGCAGACCGACGACGCCGAGCTGGCGTCGGCGTTCGCGTCGCTCGCGGCGACCCTCGGCGGACAGGAGGAGACGATCGTCTCCGAGCTGATCGCCCCGCAGGGCACCGCCGTCGAGATCGGCGGGTACTACCACCCGGACGCCGCCGCGACCGAGGCCGTGATGCGGCCGTCGGCGACCCTGAACGCGGCGCTCGCGACGCTGTAGCAGCGCGCGGCCGCGGCTCGCCCGCAGATGCCGACCGTGAGGGTGCGACACGCCACGTGACGAAGGACGTGAGCGGCGTGTCGACCCTCGCCGGTCGGCATTTGCCGTCCCCGCGGCTGTGTACGGTGGAGGGGATGGCGCTGCGTCGCGTCCGTCGGACGGCCGCCGGACCAGCACGCACCGCGAGCAGCGCCGCACGACGAGAGGGAACGATGACGTCCGACCAGACCAGCCCGACCGACACCGCAGAGCTGCGAGTGGGGGTCATCGGCCTCGGCTTCGCCGGCTCGACCCACCTGGAGGCGTTCTCGTCGTTGCCGGGCGCCCGCGTCGTGGCGCTCGCGGGGCAGGAGGAGGCACGCCTGCACGAGCTCGGCAGCGCCTACGGCGTGGAGCGCCTCGTCGCCGACTGGGAGGACGTCGTCGCGATGGACGACCTCGACGTCGTCTCGATCGGCGTTCCCAACGCCCTGCACCACCCGATCGCGATGGCGGCCCTGCGCTCGGGCAAGCACGTGTTCTGCGAGAAGCCCCTCGCGACCACCGGCGACCTCGCCGCCGAGATGGTGCGTGCCGCGCGCGACGCTGACCGAGTGCTCGAGGTCGCCTACAACCACCGGCGCCGGGCCGACGTGGCGTTCCTCGCCGACTGGCTGGCCGACGGCCCGATCGGCGACGTCTACCACGCCCGCGCGAGCTGGATGCGGCGGGCCGGCGTGCCCGGCATGGGCTCGTGGTTCACGAACAAGGGGGCGTCCGGCGGCGGCCCGATGATCGACCTCGGCTCGCACGTGCTCGACATCGCCCTGCACCTGCTCGGCGAGCCGCGGGTGACGAGCGTGTCCGCCGTCGCCTACGGGGTGCTCGGCGCCGCCGGCCGCGGCGGCCGGGTGTACGGAGTCTCGTCGGCGCCCACCGGGTCCGCCTTCGACGTCGAGGACTTCTCCAGCGCCCTGCTCCGTCTCGACGACGGCGGCAGCCTGCAGCTGCAGGCGTCGTGGGCCTCGTACTCGAAGGTGCACGAGGACATCGAGGTCGAGCTGCTCGGCGCCACCGGCGGCGCCCGCCTGCACGTCGACGACTACGCGACCGACGGCACGGTCACCCTCTACTCCGACGTGCTCGGGCAGCCCGCCGAGACCCGGCCCGCCGTGCACGTGCCGGCCGGGCACCACCGCACCGTGATCGAGGGGTTCATCGCCTCGGTGCGGTCGGGCGCGTCGACGCAGCCGGGCGGGCAGCCCGCAGGAGGCGCGGCGCCCGCGGGCGGCGAGGCCCGCTACCAGGGCCGGTACGGCGAGTACGCGCTGCACCGGAGCCGTGTCGTCGACGCGATCTACGCCTCGGCCGAGCAGGGCCGCGAGGTCGAGGTGCCGCAGGACCACGTCGACGCGGGCGTGCGCACCGAGTCCGAGGGAGGCGTCCGATGAGCGACGTCACGACCGGCACGACCGTCCGGACCCGGGTCGTCGTCTGGAACGAGAACGTCCACGAGACTCGGGGCGACGAGACGGTCGCCCGGAACTACCCGCACGGCATCCACGGCGCCGTCGCCGACGGCCTCGTCGAGCTGCTCGGCGACGAGGTCGACGTCTCGACGGCCACCCTCGCCGATCCCGAGCACGGCCTCACGGAGGAGCGTCTCGCCAGCACCGACGTCCTGCTCTGGTGGGGGCACATCGCCCACGACCAGGTCGCCGACGAGGTCGTCGAGCGCGTCGTGCGGCACGTGCAGGCGGGCATGGGGCTGATCGTGCTGCACAGCGGGCACTACTCGAAGCCGTTCACGCGCCTCCTCGGCACCACCTGCTCGCTGCGCTGGCGGAACGAGGCCGAGCGCGAGCTCGTCTGGACCGTGGCGCCGACGCACCCGATCGCCGAGGGCGTGCCCGACCCGCTCGTCATCCCCGAGCAGGAGACCTACGGCGAGTTCTTCGACATCCCGACGCCGGACGAGCTGATCTTCCTGTCGACGTTCACGGGCGGCGAGGTGTTCCGCTCGGGAGCGACCTGGCGGCGCGGGCTCGGCAAGCTGTTCTACTTCTCGCCCGGCGACCAGGAGTACCCGGTGTACCACCAGCCCGAGATCCGTCGGGTGCTGGCGAACGGGGTGCGCTGGGCGCGGCCGACGCAGGCGCGGCGCGACCTGACCGCGGACATGCACCCGCGCGGCTGGTTCGAGCAGGGCTGAGGAGGTGCGGGCCCGGTCGGGCGGTCCTGGGTCAGTCGCGCTCGGCGAGCGGGCGGCCGAGCGACACGGTCCCTGGTTCGTCGGCGTAGTGCCCGTAGGCGGAGATCGGCGCGTAGCCGACCGACTCGTAGAGCCGGATCGCCTCGGCGTGCACCGTGTTCGTCTCGATCACCATGTCGACGACCCCGGCCTCCCGGGCCGACTGCTCGAGCCAGCCCAGGACGAGCCGCGAGAGCCCGCGCCCCCGCCGGTCGGGCCGCACGAACATGCGCTTGAGCTCGGCGCGACCGTCGGGCAGGAGGCGCCACGCGCCCATCGCGACCGGCACCGGCGCCTCGACCGCCGTCCCGCCCGCCGTGTCGTACGCGACGGCGAACGTGCCGCGCGGCAGCTCGAACTCGGACCGGTCGATGGGGCTGTCGTCTCGTCCGCCGTAGAGCTCGACGTAGAGCTGCTGCAGCCCCTCCACGAGCTGCTGCACGTCGGGGTGGTCGTAGGGCAGGGCGCGGATCTCGACGGCGTCGTGCGGGGTGGTCACCGGCCCAGTCTGGCCGATCGCGCTCGGCCGGGCCCGGAGGCAGCAGGCGCGGGAGGATGGGCGGGTGACCGATCCCGACTCCTCGACCCGCGCCTCCTCGGCCACCTCCCCGCGACGGGTCGGCGGTGAGCACGGCGACGACCTGCGCGCTCGGCTGGCCGCGCTGCTCGACGGCGTCCGCGACGTGGACGGCGGCGAGGTCGACGACAGCGTGCCCCAGCTCGCCGAGGCGGACCCGGGCTGGCTGGGCATCGCGCTCGTGCGGCGCGACGGCTCCGTGACGGCGGCGGGCGACGCGCGACAGGCGTTCTCGATCCAGTCGGCGGTCAAGCCGTTCCTGTTCGCCCTCGCGCTCGCCGACACCGACGGCGCCGCGATCGACGCGGTCGGCATCGAGCCGACGGGCGAGGCCTTCGACGCGATCAAGCTCGAGGGGGGCACCGGCCGTCCGCCGAACCCCATGGTCAACGCCGGGGCCCTGCTGACCGCCGCGCTCGTCGACGGGGGCGACGCCGACGGCCGTGCGGAGCGGACCCTCCGCGGCCTCGTCGCCTTCGCGGGCCGCCCGCTGGAGGTCGACGACGACGTCGCCGGCTCGGAGATGCTGCTCGGCGACCGCAACCACGCCCTGGCGCACCTGATGCGCTCGGAGGGCACCCTGCACGTCGGGGCCGATGACGCCGTCTCGGCCTACGCCCGCGCCTGTGCCGTGCTCGTCGACGCCGAGGCGCTCGCGGTCATGGGCGCGACGCTCGCGCTCGGCGGACGCAACCCGGTGACCGGCGAGCAGGTCGTGTCGGCCGCCGTCGCCCGCGACGTCGTGTCGGTGATGGCCACCTGCGGGGTCTACGACGGCTCCGGCCAGTGGATGCGGCAGGTCGGGGTGCCCGCCAAGTCGAGCGTCTCGGGCGCCCTCGTCCTCTCGGCGCCGGGACGTCTCGGGGCCGCGTCGTACAGCCCGCCCCTCGACGCTCTCGGCACGAGCGTCCGGGGGGCCGCGCTGATGGAAGGGCTCAGCCGCGAGCTCGGGCTGCACTCGTTCGACAGCGAGCCCCGCTGAGCCGCTGGGCCGCCGAGTCGCTGAGCTGCGGCGCCCGTCGCGCTCTGTCGGCGGCCGCCGCTACCCTCGCTCCATGGTCAGCGTCGCCGACAAGCCCGTGCTCGACCTCACCGTCGAGCAGTGGGGCGAGTGGCTGGCCGCCACCGACGACGTCGTCGGCGTGCGCCTGAAGCTCCGCAAGAAGACGAGCAGCGCCCCCGGCATGACCTGGTCCGAGGCGCTCGACGTCGCCCTCTGCCACGGCTGGATCGACGGGCAGAACGCGCGGCTCGACGACGACTACATGCTGACCGCGTTCCAGCCGAGACGCCGGAACAGCCCGTGGTCGCAGGTCAACCGCGAGCATGTCGCGCGCCTGGTCGCGGAGGGGCGGATGCAGCCGGCGGGGCTCGCCGAGGTCGAGCGCGCGAAGGCCGACGGCCGGTGGGACGCCGCGTACCGGCAACGCGACGCGGTCGCGCCCGACGACCTGCGGGCCGCGCTCGACGCCGACCCGGCCGCGGCCGCGTTCTTCGACGGCCTGACGAAGACCGAACGGTTCCGGGTGTTCTTCCGGCTCGCGTCGATCAAGACCCCTGCGGTGCGGGCGGCCCGCGTCCGCGACGTCGTCGAGAAGGCGGCCCGCGGGGTGCAGCACTACCGCTGACGTCGGGGCACGTGCGGGTCGGAGCCGTGCGCCCGCGCACTCGTCCGTGCCCCGGCGGCCACCCGCTACGGGTGGATTCGGCGTCGATACGGGTGAGCATCGGACGACAGACGGGCCCGTCCCCCCGTCCGGGGGGTTAAATTTCACCGTCCCGCGGCAGCAGCCGCGCCGAGCCCCACCCGAACGTCTCGTCGGCCACCCACCGGCGTGTCCACGGGCTCGTCGCGCCGTCGCCACACCCGAGCGGGCCCCGACAGAGAGCACCCGAATGCCCAGAACCCGTGGGATCGTCGCCGATCCGCGCCTCCTCCCGAACCCGACCCTCCTGCAGGAGGCGCCCCTCGCCTCCTCGTCCCTGCACCGGCCTCGTCGCCGTGCGGGCCTCGCCGCGGCCGTCGCCCTGGCGCTCGCGACCGGGGGCCTCGCCCTCGGAGTGGCTGCCCCTGCGTCTGCGGCCGTCCCGACGGCTGCCGACGTGTCCGCCGCGGCCGTCGCCCCCGGCACGAACCTGCCCGCTGCCGTGACCGACATCGCCGTGACCCCGACGACGCCCGAGCAGGGCGCGCAGGTCAAGACGACGCTGGACTTCACCGTGCCGGCCAGCGCCGTCGCCGGTGACTCCTTCACCGTGCTGCTCAGCCCGCGCCTCACGAACCTGCCCGAGAAGTTCCCCGTGCTCGACCTCGCGAGCGGAGAGGTCGTCGCGAACGCCGTGGTCGTCAAGACGGCCGCCGCGAACGGCGCCGTCGCCAGCGTCCGTCTCGTGGTGACCTTCACGGACTTCGTGCAGACGCACATGAACGTGAGCGGCTCGGCCTTCATCGAGTCGTCGTTCGACTCGACGACGACCCCGTCGGGCGTCACCTCTCCCTTCACCTCCGTCGTCGAGGGCGGCGCGGCCTTCACCACCCAGGTCACGCCCGTCGGGCCGGTCGGCAGCCACCTGAACGCCTCGAAGTACGGCGTCTTCACCCGGGCCGACCAGGGGCGCACGAACCCGCTGGGCGCCCTCGAGTACCGCATCGACACGCCTGTCGGCCCGTTCGCCACGGCGACGACGACCGACACGCGTCCGGCCGGTCAGACCTGGACCTTCGCCTGTGGCTCGCTGAGCTTCCAGGACCGGCAGGCCGACGCCCGCGGGCTCTACGTGCCGGGCTCGTCGAAGGCGCTCGCCGTCCCCGCCGCCTCCGTGACGTGCACCCCCGGCCAGGTCACGGTGACGTGGCCGACCGCGCCGGCCGGTCACTTCTACCGCCTCGTCGCCCCGGTCGACTTCGCCGCCGCCACGGGGACGGGCGCGGCGCAGAGCTTCTCGAACAGCGCCGTGACCGTGCTCGCCCGCACCGAGGGCGCGACGCCCCAGTCGTTCCCGGCCCAGTCGGTCACCCGCCAGGCCAGCGCGGGCGGCGAGGCCGACGGCGTCGACGTGCCCCCGGTCGTGACGCCGCCGGTGACGACGCCCCCGGTGACGACGCCTCCGGTGACGACGCCCCCGGTGACGACGCCGCCGGTGACGACGCCGCCGATCCCGACGCTGCCTGCCGGGACGACCCCGCCCGTCGCGACGACGCCTGTCACGACGACGCCCGTGACGACGACGCCCGTGACGACGACGCCCGCCGCGACCGCCGTCACCCCGGTGACGCGTGCGACGCCGGCCGCCGCCTCGCCCACGCGCCAGCCGTCGTCGCCGAGCCCGTCCGACTCGTCGCTCGCGTTCACGGGTGACGAGCCCCTCGCGCCGGCGTTGATCGCGCTGCTGTTCGCCGCGGTCGGGACGGCGCTCGTCGTCACGGCGCACCGTCGGGCGCGTCGCCGCTGACCGTCGACGAAGGTGCCTCCTCGCGAGGCAGCAGAGTGCCGGAGGGCCGGGTCGCACACGCGGCCCGGCCCTCCGGCGTCGGCCTCCGCGTCATTGTCCGCAGGTTCCCTCTCGTCGAGGGCGGGTCATCCGTGTCGAGGGCGGGTCGGCGCTGACCCGCCCTCGACGACGCTGACCCGCCCTCGACGACGCTGACCCGCCCTCGACGGAACCGGAGGCGGCACGGCGCCGCGCGTGTGGCGACCGGCTCAGGCCGCAGGCGACGCGAAGACGACGCGGTTCTGGTCGTAGTGGCCCGAGCCCGAGTCGAACACGCCGCCGCAGGTGATCAGTCGCAGCTGGTCGGTCGGCTGGGCGCCGAAGACCCGCGCGGTCGGGAACTCCGCCTTGGGAACGTCGACGACCTCGTCCACCACGTAGCGCCCCGCGGTGCCCTCGACGGTCGTCACGGTCACCTCGTCGCCCGGCACGAGCTCCGACAGCCGGAAAAACACCGCCGGCCCCGACGTCGAGTCGACGTGGCCGGCGATCACGGTCGGCCCGCGGCCTCCCGGACGTCCACCTCCCGTGAACCAGCCGACCTCGTCGGCGTCGACAGGCACCTCCATGGCGCCGGTCGGGGCGATCCCGAGGCCGATCAGCGGCTCGTCCAGCTCGATGGCCGGCACCGAGACGCGGGCGGGCTCTGCCCCGATCCCGACCACGGGCGCAGGCGCCGGTGCCGTGGGCGACGGCGTCGAAGGAGGCGCCGGGGACGACGGCGCCTCGCTCACCTCCCCGGGCGGCGGGCTCGACGGCGAGGGCTCGGCCTCGCCCGACGCGCACCCCGTCAGCACCAGGACGGCGGCGACCCCGAGCC
>NZ_CAUPYL010000092.1:0-9903 GCF_963515265.1 uncultured Frigoribacterium sp. | reverse complement strand
ATCGTGCCGTGGCCGCGCTCGCGGGCGGCTCCAGCCCGGCCGTCGCCGTCTCGGGCGACGCGGACGGGGCCCTCGTGGCCGTCTTCGACCCTGCGGGGCAGCTCGTCGCGACCGGCGGCGACGACGACCTCGCCGGGTACGCGCGACAGCTCGCGGGGGCCTCCTCGGGCAGCCGGGTCTCGCTCGACGGGGACGACTTCGTCGTCGAGACCGACGGTGCGGAGTCGGTGAGCACGACCACGTCGACTCCCTCGCCGTCGCCGAGCCCGAGCCCGAGCCCGAGCGCGAGCCCCTCCTCCGAGACCGAGCCGCCGGAGTCCCCGTCCGACGACGACGACGCGCTCGACGACGACGACGACGCCGCCGAGGCCGCACGCGACGCCGCCGACGACGCGCGGGAGGCCGCCGAGGACGCGAGCGCGGCCGCTGCTGCCGAGGACGACGACGACCTCGACGTCCAGACCGTCACCACACGGTGGGACGTCGTGGCCGCACGCTCCCTCGACGAGGCGCAGGCCGCCTCCTCGGCCAGCCTGCTCACGCTCGGCGTGGCCGTCCCCGTGGCGCTGCTCGTGCTGGGGGTGACGACCTGGTTCGTGGTCGGGCGGGCGCTGCGCCCGGTCGAGTCGATGCGCCGCGAGGTCGCCGAGGTGACCGCTGCGAACCTGTCGCACCGCCTCGCCGACCCGGGCGGGGGAGACGAGGTGTCGCGGCTCGCCTCGACCCTGAACGGCATGCTCGACCGGCTGGACGCCTCTGCGACCGCGCAGCGGCGCTTCGTCGGCGACGCCTCGCACGAGCTCAAGACGCCGCTCGCGACGATCCGCCAGCACGCCGAGGTCGCGCTGCTGCACCCCGAGAGCATCGACGGGCGCGCGCTGGCCGGCACCGTCCTCGGCGAGGAGGCGCGCCTCACCTCACTGGTGCAGGGACTGCTGGTCCTCGCCCGCGCCGACGAGGGCGCGCTCGGCGTCGCCCGCCGACCCGTCGACCTCGACGACCTCGTGCTGACGGAGGCGGCCCGCCTGCGGTCGGGTGCGGGTGGGGGTGCGGGTGTCTCCGTCGACGCCACGGCCGTGGGGCCGGCACGAGTGCGCGGCGACGAGGGGCTGCTCGGCCAGGTCGTCCGCAACCTCGTCGCGAACGCCTCCCGGCACGCGCGCTCGGCGGTGGCCGTGGGGCTCGTCGAGACGGCCGACGGCCGCGCGGTGCTGACCGTCGACGACGACGGTGCGGGGGTCGCCGCGGACGACCGCGCCCGGATCTTCGAGCGCTTCGTCCGCCTCGACGAGGCCCGCGACCGCGACGCCGGAGGCAGCGGCCTCGGCCTCGCCATCGTCGCCGAGATCGTGCGCGTGCACGGCGGCTCGGTGCGGGTCGAGACGTCACCGCTCGGCGGGGCGCGCTTCGTCGTCGACCTGCCGGCCGACGCCTCCTGACCTGCCTGCCCGGCCCCGCCTCCTCGTCGCCCGAGGTCCCTGCGGCGCACGCCCCGCTGCCCGGCCGTGCGGCGACGCACGGCGGCGGCGGTGGTCGCTGAACGTTCCTTCAGGTCGCTTCAGGGGCGCTTCAGGGGCTGCCCGAGACAGTGGGGTCATCGCTCGAGAGAGCACCGCCCGCCGCACCGCGGCCCCACGATCGGAGACACCGTGAAGAACGTCCTGAAGAGCAAGAAGTCCCTCCTCGTCGCCGGCGGGGTCGTCGGGATCCTCGTGCTGGGCGGCGGCGGCGTGGCCGTCGCGTCGACCCTCGACGACCGCGTCGGCGGCGCGGCGAACGACCGTGCGCAGGAGGCGGCGCTCGCCGAGACCGGCGGAGGCACCGTCACCGACGTCGACCGTCTCGACGACGGCCTGCCCGGCTACGAGGTCGACGTCGTGCTGCCCGACGGCCGCGAGAGCACCGTGCTGCTGGGCGACGACTTCAGCGTCTCCTCGTCGCGCATCGACGACGATCGTGACGGCCGCGACGACCGCGACGGCGACGACGACTCCGGCCGTGACGGCGACCTCTCCGACGACTCGTCGAGCACGCCCGGCTCCGACAGCACCTCGGGCAGCACCTCCCGCACGGACGACGACGACCTCGTCGGAGCCGACTTCGACCAGGCCGCCGCGGCCGCGATCGCCGCTGCCGGCGGGGGCACCGTGACCGACGCCGACCGCAGCGACGACGGCGACACCGCGTACGAGGTCGACGTGCGCCTCGACGACGGGACCGAGGTCGACGTCGACCTCGACGCCTCCTTCGGGGTGCTCCGCACCGACGTCGACGACCGCCGCTGACCTGCCCGGCGCGGTCCGCGCACCCTCCGCACCCTCCGGCCCTGCGCACGCCCCCGTGCGCGCCGGAGGGTGCGCGGCGTATGCCCGGGCTCCGTTCCCGGTTCCGGTTCTGGTTCCGAAAATGCCGACTGTTCGGGCCCTGCCTGGGCTGCAACACCTCGATATCCGGTGATTGCAGCCCTTCAGGTCGGGTTCTGCAGCCCGAGTCGCCCCTGGCGCCGAGCCGCCGGCCGCCCACGGCCCCACGATGCGAGGATGACACCGTGCCCACCTTCTCCGCCGCGCGAGGCGACCACACGTTCGTCGACGCCCACGGCGTCACCGTCCACTGGTACGTCTGGCGGGCGGCCGACCCGCGCGGCTCCGTCCAGCTGATGCACGGCGTGGGCGAGCACGCGCTCCGCTACGAGGAGCTGGCGCAGGAGCTCGTCCGCGCCGGCTGGACGGTCTACGCCGACGACCACCTCGGCCACGGCGCGACCGGCCTCGGACAGCACGGCGGCGACCACACGAAGCTCGGCCGTCTCGGCCCGTCGGGGCTGCGGGGAGCGGTGGAGGCGGTCGTCCAGTTCACGGGGATCATCCGCGACGACGCACCCGGCCTCCCCCTCGTGGCGCTCGGCCACTCGTGGGGGTCGCTGATGCTCCAGAAGATCGTCGACGAGCGGGCCTCGCTCTACGACGCCGTCGTGCTCAGCGGGACCGCGTACCGGGTGCCCGGCAGCATGAACGGCGGCGACCTCAACGCCCGGCACGCGCACCTCGGCACGACCGGGTTCGAGTGGCTGAGCCGCGACCCGGCGGTCGCGGCCGAGATGGCGGCCGACCCGCTCGCCGTCGACGCGAAGGTCGCGACCCTGTTCGGCTGGCGCGACGCGCTGCGGCTGCTCGGGCGCCCGGCCAAGCAGCTCGACCGCGACGTGCCGCTGCTCGTCCTCGTCGGGGGAGACGACCCGCTCGGCGGCGAGGAGAGCGCCCGCAAGCTCGCCGAGGCCTACGTGTCGCGCAGCGGCCTCACGGACGTCGAGCTCGTCGTCTACGACGGCGCCCGGCACGAGGTCTTCAAGGAGACGAACCGGGCCCAGGTCTTCGCCGACCTCGTCGCGTGGCTCGACGCCCGCCTCCCGCGCCCCCGCCCCTGACCTCGCCGCCGCGCCCCTGACCCGCCGCGTGCACTCGCCCTGACCTGCCCAGGCCGCAGATGCCGACCGCCGGGCCTCGCATAGTGGGATATCCAGGGATTGCGGGGTGGATCCGGCCGCTGCGGTCGGCATCTGCGACAAGACCAGCGCAGACCGCGCAGGCATAGGCTGCAGCCATGCACGGTGAGTACAAGGTCCCTGGCGGCAAGCTCGTGGTGGTCGACCTGGAGGTGCGCGAGGGCCGCATCGCCGAGTTCCGGCTCGCGGGCGACTTCTTCCTCGAGCCCGACACGGCGCTCGACGCCATCGACCGTGCGGTGAACGGCCTGCCGGTCGAGTCCGACGCGGCGTCCATCGCCGCGGCGATCAAGGCGGGCCTCCCCGACGACGCCGTCCTGCTCGGCTTCTCGCCCGACGCCGTCGCGACGGCCATCCGCCGCAGCCTCTCGAAGGCGACCGACTGGCGCGACCACGACTGGCAGATCATCCACGACGCGCCCGTCTCGCCGAACATGCACCTCGCCCTCGACCAGGTCCTGACCGAGGAGGTGGGGGCCGGCCGCCGCCAGCCCACCCTCCGCTTCTGGGAGTGGGACCAGCCCGCCGTCGTCATCGGCAGCTTCCAGTCGCTCCGCAACGAGGTCGACCTCGACGCGGCCGCCGAGCACGGCTTCGAGGTCGTGCGGCGCATCAGCGGAGGCGGCGCCATGTTCATGGACGCCCAGTCGATCGTCACCTATTCGCTCTACGCCCCCGGCGAGCTCGTGCAGGGCATGAGCTTCGCCGACAGCTACGCGTACCTCGACGAGTGGGTCATCACGGCCCTGAAGTCGCTCGGCATCGACGCGTTCTACCAGCCCCTGAACGACATCACGAGCGCGAAGGGCAAGATCGGCGGGGCCGCCCAGAAGCGCCTCGGCAACGGGGCCCTGCTGCACCACGCGACGATGTCGTACGACATGGACGGCGAGAAGATGGTGAAGGTGCTCCGCATCGGCCGCGAGAAGATGAGCGACAAGGGCACGACCAGCGCCGCCAAGCGCGTCGACCCCCTGCGCAGCCAGACCGGGCTGCCGCGCGCCGAGATCATCGAGCGCATGAAGCAGACCTTCACCGGCCTCTACGGCGCCGAGGTCGGCCACGTCACGGACGACGAGCTCCAGGCGGCCGAGCAGCTCGTCACCACGAAGTTCGCCACGCCGGAGTGGCTCCGCCGCGTGCCCTGACCCCAGGAGGCGCGGGCCCGGTGCCCGAGACCTCTCGCCGAGGTCAGTCGCGACGATCGGGGCTCGCCCCCTACTCCCGGGGCCGCCGAGTGGTCGGTTCCTGTCCCTCCCGCGCGCGGGAACGACAGGAACTGACCACTCGACGTGGCGTCCAGGCCGGTGCGGGCCAGGAGGCCCGAGCCCGAGCCAGAGGCCGGGCCCGTCCCTGAGGGCCTAGCGCGTCAGGAGCTCTTGGTAGTCGACGTGCTCGTCGACCCAGTCGACGACGAACGGGCACATCGGCACCACGCGCAGCGACGTCTCGGAGCGGACGTCGTCGAGCGCGCCCTGCACCAGTTGCGCCCCGAGGCCGGCGCCGCGGCGGGCAGGCTCGATCTCGGTGTGCGTGAAGCGGATCTCGTCGCCGACGACGTCGTAGGCGGCGAGCCCGATGGTGCTGCCGTCCTCGACGAGGACGTACTGGTTCTGCTCGGGACGGTTCTCGACTGCGGTGCTCATCCCGACACGGTACGCCGGGTGGCTCGGGGGTCGTCCAGCGGTGCGAGAGGATGGCGACCATGCCCGTCGACTGGACCCGCGCCTCCTCGAGTCTCGTGGTCCACGGCGACAACCTCGACGTGACCCCGACGCTGCCCGACGGCGCGTTCACGGTCGTGTACCTCGACCCTCCGTTCAACACGGGTCGGCCACAGACACGGCGCTCGACGACGTCGGTCCGCAGCGTGCCCGACTCGGTGACTGCCGTGACCGGTTTCAAGGGCCTCGGCTACGAGCGCATCCGCGGCGACCTGATGCGCTACGACGATCGCTTCGACGACTACTGGTCGTTCCTCGAGCCGCGGCTGGCCGAGGCGTGGCGGCTGCTCGCCGACGACGGCACGCTCTACCTGCACCTCGACTACCGCGAGGCGCACTACGCGAAGGTGCTGCTCGACGCGCTGTTCGGCCGCGACTCGTTCCTCAACGAGATCATCTGGGCCTACGACTACGGCGCCAAGAGCCGCAACCGGTGGCCGACGAAGCACGACACGATCCTCGTCTACGTGAAGAGCCCGAAGGGGTACTTCTTCGACTCGGAGACCGTCGACCGCGAGCCGTACATGGCTCCCGGCCTGGTGACGCCCGAGAAGGTCGCGCGCGGCAAGCTGCCGACCGACGTCTGGTGGCACACGATCGTGTCGCCGACGGGCCGCGAGAAGACCGGCTACCCGACGCAGAAGCCCGAGGGGGTGCTGCGCCGCATGGTGCAGGCGTCGTCGCGCGAGGGCGACTGGGTGCTCGACTTCTTCGCCGGCAGCGGCACGCTGGGCGCGGTGGCGTCGGCCGCGGGCCGCCGCTACGTCCTGGTCGACAGCAACGAGGAGGCGGTGGCCGTCATGCGCAGACGCCTCCCCGATGCGACGTTCGTCGTCGCCGAGCCGCCCCGGGCCTCCTCGGCCAGCTAGGCGGTCGCTGCGGGGGCAGGGAGGCGGCCCTCGAGCTCGGCGAGGGCCTCAGCCTCTGCCTCGGCTCGGGCCTCGGCGAGGGCGATCTCGGCGAGGGCGTGGTCGTCGACGTCGACGGCGGCCGTCATCGCCTCGAGGAACGAGACGACTGCCGCGGTCTCGTCGGGCGACAGGCCCTGGGCCGCGGTGATCATGCGGCCGTGCATGCCGGAGAGCGTGTCGGTGACCTCGGCGTGCGTGCCCTCGGTGGCCCGCAGCAGGACGCCGCGCTTGTCGGTGGGGTGGGCCAGGCGCTCGACGTGGCCGCTCGCGACGAGCCGGTTGATCAGCACGGACGTGGACGCGGAGGTGATGGCCAGGTGCTCGGCCAGCACCTTGGCGCTGACGGGCTCGTGCTTGCGGCCGGCCCGCACGAGGAACCGCAGCGCGGCGAGGTCGGTCTCGTTCATCTTCATGCTGTCGCGGGTGCGACGACGCATGTCCGACTCGGCGGCACGGTAGCGGCGCAGGGCGTTCAGCACGGCGACTCCGCGCTCGCTGGCGCTGGAGCCGTACCAGTACCCCGTCGCGTCGTAGTTACGCCGGGTCGGCTCGGGAGGCATGCTAGAGAGTGTAGCTAAGCCGATCAGGGAGTTCCATCCTGCGGCGAGTGTCGCGCGGGGTTCCCAGCCAGTTCGTGGCGGGAGCGACCAGCCCCGGTCAGCTCGACGTGGTCCGGTCCGAGGACGGCTCGCCCGACGCGGGGCGGTCCGACGACGGCGGGTTCGACGCGGGTCGTTCCGACGGCGGCCCGTCGCCCTCGACGACCGGGACGCTCCCCGTGGGCGGCGCGACCAGCGCACCCGACGCGGCTGCCGCCTCCTGCGCCGCCAGCTCGGCCGCGAGCCGGTCGTCGTTCGCCTCGTCGATGGCCGACTTCTGTCGCAGTGGCGACGCCTTGAGGAAGAAGCTGAGCACGAAGGCGAGCAGCACGATGCCGAGCGCGACCCAGAACACGGTGACGGTCGCCTGCGCGAAGCCGTCGAGGAACGGCGCCGCGAGCCGGCTGTCGGCCGTGTTGAGGAAGGACGTGTTGCCGTTCAGGGCTCCACCGACCGACGACGTGTCGCCGTTCTGTGCCGCCTGGTAGAGGCCGAGGATGCTTGCGTTCGCGCGGTCGGCGGTGACGCTCGGGTCGGCCAGTGCCGCCTGGGCGTCGCGCTGCAGCGCAGGGTCGGCGAACGCCGCGGCGATCGTCTGCGGGATCCGCGAGAAGAGCACCGAGAACAGCACGGCGGTGCCGAGCGTGCCGCCGATCTGGCGGAAGAACGTCGACGCCGAGGTGGCCACGCCGATGTCGCGCGGGCCGACGGAGTTCTGCGACGCGATGGTGAGCGTCTGCATCAGCTGCCCGAGGCCGAGGCCGATCAGCAGCATCCCGATCATCATGAACCAGTAGGGCTTGTCGTACGAGAGGTTCGTGAACCAGAAGAAGCCGAGCGACATGAACGCGGTGCCCGTGATCGGGAAGATCCGGTAGCGGCCGGTCCGCGAGATGAGCTGGCCCGAGACGATCGACGAGATCATCAGCCCGGCGATCATCGGCAGCATCTGGAACCCGCTCTCGGTCGGCGTCGAGCCGAGCACGAGCTGCAGGTAGAGCGGCACGGTCAGCAGGGCACCGAACATGCCGAAGCCGACCAGCACGCCGAGCACGGTCGCCATCGAGAACGTGGCGTTGCGGAACAGCTTCAGCGGGATGAGCGCGTCGTCGCCCATCGCCCGCTCGACCATGACGAACGAGACGATGCCGACGGCGCCGATCACGTAGCAGGCGAAGGCGCCGGGCGACGACCAGCCCCACTCGCGGCCCTGCTCGGCGACGAGCAGCAGGGGCACGGCGGCGACGATCACCGAGGCTGCGCCCCACCAGTCGATGCGGACGTTCTCGCGACGCACCTGGCCGGGGATGTGCAGGAACCGCACGACGACCGCCAGCGCGACGACGCCGATCGGCAGGTTGACGAGGAACACCCAGCGCCAGCCGGTGACGAACAGGATCTGCTCGGCGCCCGCGAAGAGCCCGCCCACCAGCGGGCCGATCACGCTCGAGATGCCGAACACGGCGAGGAAGTAGCCCTGGTACTTGGCGCGTTCGCGCGGAGCGAGGATGTCGCCCATGATCGTCAGCGGCAGCGCCATCAGGCCGCCGGCGCCCATGCCCTGCACGGCACGGAACAGCGCGAGCTGGTACATGCTCGTCGAGAAGCCGGCCAGCAGCGAGCCCAGCAGGAAGATCGAGATCGCGATCAGGAACAGCGGCCGCCGGCCGAAGATGTCGGACAGCTTGCCGTAGATCGGCGTCGAGATCGTCGAGACGATCAGGTAGGCGGTGGTCACCCACGCCTGCAGGCTCAGCCCGTCGAGGTCGTCGGCGATCGTGCGCATCGACGTGCCGACGATCGTCTGGTCGAGCGCCGACAGGAACATGCCCGCCATCAGGCCGAAGATCACGAAGAGGATCTGGCGGTGGGTCATCAGCCCCTGTCGCTCCGCGGGTGCCGAGGAGGCGGTGGTCGCCGGGGAGGAGGAGGCGGTGGTTCTCGACATGGCGCGGCGTCCTTCGGAGGGCACGAGGTGGTGAGACGGCGGAGCAGCACGGGAGCGGCGGGACCGGGCGTGGGCTGCGGAACGGGAGGAGCGAGGCGGCGACGCTGCAGCCGAGGGAGGCGCACCGAACGTGCGCAGACCGCAAAAGTACTGCACCGGCACGGCTTCCACCAGACGTGACGTCGAGCCTGGGGACGGAGCCGGCCGACCAGCTGCCGGGGGAGGAGCCGTAGCCTGGTGCGATGCCGTCCTCCCGCAGCCGCCGCCCGTCGCGTCGCCGCCCGTCGGCGTCGGCTCCGCTGGCCGCGCTCGCGCTGGCCCTGGTGACGGCTGCGCTCGCGGGGTGCACCTCGGGTGCCGCGCCGGACGCGAGCACGAGTGCGAGGCCGAGCGCGCCTCCTTCGTCGTCTGCTCCCGCCGCGACCGCCGAGCCCTCCGAGGAGCCTGCCCCCGTGACCAGCCCCGCCGAGCCCTCGACGCCTGCCGCGCCCGCCTTCGACAAGTCGGCGATGTCGATCGACGACCCCGCGAGCCTCTGGGTCGTGAGCGACAAGCTGAGGCCGTTGAGCCCGATCGACTACGTGCCGAGCGACCTCGTCACGATCGACGTGGCGTCGCAGAACCCTCCCGTGTTCCGCCGCGAGGCCGGCGACGCCCTGCTCGCGCTGTTCGCCGCGGGGGAGGCGGAAGGGGCCGGGCAGTTCCAGGTCCAGAGCGCGTACCGGTCGTACGCCACGCAGGTGAGCGTGTACCAGGGCTGGGTCGACCGGCTCGGCCAGGCACAGGCGGACATCCAGAGCGCGCGCCCCGGGCACAGCGAGCACCAGACGGGCCTCGTCGCCGACATCAGCCCGATCCCGCTGAGCTGCGCCCTTCAGGCCTGCTTCGGCGACACCGCCCAGGGGCAGTGGCTCGCCGCCAACGCGTGGCGCTACGGCTGGCTGCTGCGCTACCCGGCCGACAAGACGGCCGTCACGGGGTTCACCTACGAGCCGTGGCACTTCCGCTACGTGGGGGTGCCGCTCGCGACCGAGCTGCACACGACGGGCGTCACGACGCTCGAGGAGTTCTTCGGCCTGCCGGCCGCGCCGACCTACGCCGGCTGAGCCCGGAGCCGACGACGGGCGAGTCCGGGGGCCCCCCGGACGCGGGTGGGTGCGCCCGCGCCCCCCACCACCCGCGCCCGACAGCCCCCCGGCGGGGGGGGGGCCTGGGG
>NZ_CAUPYL010000091.1:0-9988 GCF_963515265.1 uncultured Frigoribacterium sp. | reverse complement strand
CGGCCACGGCGCCGCCGAGGGTCTCGCGGGCGGCCGCCGCGGCGTCGGCGGGAACCGTGCCGGGCACCACGAGCGCCCCGCGGTAGATCGCCGTGAGCATGCTGCCGAGCACGGCCGTGCCCAGCACCGCCCCGACCTCGTAGGCGGTCTCGGAGACCGCGGAGGCGGCTCCTGCGCGGTCGGCGGGGACCGCGGCGATGATCAGGTCGTTCGAGATCGTCTCGGCCGCTCCCACCCCGAGGCCGACGAGGGCGAAGCTGACGACGAACACCCACACCGGGGCGTCGGCGCCGGACAGCCACACGGCTCCGTAGGCGACGGCCGCGGCGCCCAGGCCGACCGCGACGATGCTGCGCGGCGCGACCCGGCGGACGAGCGGCACGACCGCCAGCCCGGACAGCACCATGACGACGAGGCCGGGCAGCAGGGTGAGCGCCGCGTGCAGCGGGCGGAGGCCCACGACGAGCTGCAGGTGCTGCGTCGTGAAGAAGAGGAAGCCCACCAGGGAGGTGATGGCCAGCAGGTTCACGACGATCGAGCCCGCGAACACCGGGTTCGTGAACAGCCGCACGTCGAGCAGCGGGCGCGGACGCCGCAGCTGACGACGGACGAACAGCCAGCCCGCCGTGAGGCCGACGACGGCGAGGGCGAGCACGTCGAGGCCGGGGCCGTGCGTGGCGAGCTGCTTGATCGCCGCGACGACCGGCGCCATCGCGAGCAGGGAGAGCAGGACCGACACGAGGTCGAACGGGCCCGGGGCGGGGTCTCGGCTCTCGACGACGAGGATCGGCGCGGCCACGAGCAGGGGCAGCAGCACCGGGACGGCGATGAGGAAGATCGAGCCCCAGGCGAAGTGCTCGAGGAGCACTCCCCCGACGATCGGGCCGAGGGCGGAGCCGGCCGCGAAGCCGCTCGCCCAGATCGCGATGGCGAGGCGGCGCTGGTCGCGGTCGGTGAAGGTGCTGCGCAGCAGCGAGAGCGTGGCGGGCATGATCATCGCGCCGAAGAAGCCGAGCACGGCGCGGGCGGCGATCAGCGCCTCGGCGGTGGGGGCGAAGGCGGCGACGACCGAGACGGCGGCGAAGCCGCTGGCCCCGATCAGGAGGAGGCGTCTGCGGCCGAAGCGGTCGCCGAGCGAGCCCATCGCGACGAGCAGGCCGGCGAGGACGAGGGAGTAGACGTCGACGATCCAGAGCTGCGCGGCCGCAGAGGGCTGCAGCGCGGTCGAGATCTCGGGGAGCGCGAAGCTGAGCACCGTGTTGTCGACGGAGACGAGGAGGACCGGCAGCATCAGGACGACGAGGGCGGCCCACTGACGGGCGCCGGCCCGGGCGGGCGCGGGGGTGCGTGTCGTCGTGGGGGTCGTCGGGGCGTTCTTCGTCGGGGGCGTCGTGGCGGGGGTGCGGCGGTCGTCGCGGGTGCTCATGGGTCTCTCGATGGTCGTGGTGGGCGTGCGGGGCGTGCTGTACCGTCCGGACGGTACAGCTTGACCGTCCAGACGGTACAGTAACAGGATGAGCCCGCGTCCGTCAGCCCGAGAGAAGATGCTCGACTCCTTCGAGCACCTCGTCGTCGAGACCGGCGAGCGGAGTGCCACCTTCGACGCCGTCGCCGCCGCCGCGGACGTCTCGAAGGGCGGGCTGCTCTACCACTTCCCCTCGCGCGAAGCGCTGGTCGACGGGCTCGTCGCCCGCCTCGAGGCGCTGCTCGACGACGACGTGGCACGGATGACCTCGGCCGCCGACGGGGTCGTCGACTACTTCATCCGCACCTCCTCGCGGTCGGCCATCCCCGAGGACGATCCGCTCGACCGGTGCATCACCGCCGTCGCCGGCCTCGGCGCGAGCGGACGCTGGCCGCAGGCCGTCTCCGCGCTCACGGCCATGCAGGACCGCTGGTACCGCGTCGTGCTCGACGAGGTGGGCGACCCCGCCGTCGCCAGCCTCGTGTGCCTCGTCTCGGACGGGCTCTACTTCACGCCCGCACAGTTCGAGGAGGCGTCGGTCGCGTCGAGTGCGCCGGGCGCCTCGGACGCGTCACGTCGCGGGCGGGCCTCGGTCGACGAGGTCGTCGCGCTGCTGCGCAGCCTCGCGCGCTGAGGAGCGTCCGCGCAGCTGCACCCTGGCGCCCGCGGTGCGTGCGTGGCCGCACATGCCGACCGGCGGGGCTGCTGTAGCGGGATATCCGGGTACTGAGGGGGCCGAACTGCGCCGGCGGTCGGCATTTGCAGACGCGACGGGGCAGGCGCGGGCGAGCGGGGCGGGTCAGGCGGGGCGAGCGGGGCCGGTCAGGCGGGGAGGATGCAGGCGGGGCTGCCGAGCGTGAAGACGTCGAGGGGCTCGCCGGGGACGCCCGTCTCGGGGTCGAGCGGCAGCACGGCGACCGTGTCCGAGCCCTGGTTCGCGACGTACAGGACACCGGGCGTGATCGCGAAGTGCCGCGGCCAGGTGCCGCCGCAGGGAGCCTCGCCGACGAGCTCGAGGCGGCCGTCGCCGCCGGGCGCGAGGACGCTGATGCTGTCCCGCCCGCGGGTGGCGACGTAGACGCGGCCGCCGTCCACGTCGAGGTGCGAGGGGAAGACCCCGGACGCCGAGGACGAGCCCTCGAAGACCTCGACCGAGTGGTCGACGACCAGCTTCTCGCCGACGCGCCGGAGCACGTGCAGCCGGGCGTCCAGCTCACCGGCGACGACGAGGCGATCGCCCAGCCACGCGACGTGACGCGGGCCGGCCCCGGCGGGCAGCAGGTGCACGCCGACGATCTCGGGCACGAGGGTGACGGGGTCGACGACGACCTCGACCAGACGATCGGTCCCGAGGTCGCTGACCAGCAGCGTGCCCCACGGGGTGGTCGAGGCCTGGTGGGCGTGCGGGCGCTCCTGGCGCTCCTGCACCGGGCCGTGCCCGACGGGCAGCGCGACGGTGTGCGCGACCCGGCTCGTGAGCGAGGGGTCGCCGGAGAGGACGGAGACCGTCCCGCCGACGTAGTTCGTGACGACCAGCGCACCGGACGCGGGGTCGAACAGCACGTGGCACGGTGCGGCCCCGCCCGAGGCGGCGCTCGACGCGGCCACCAGGCGACCGGCGGAGACCGTGTAGGACAGGACCCGCCCCTCCGTCGTCTCGGACACCGCGTGCAGCGCGCCCTCGGTCGCGACCAGGAACGAGGGGTCGTCGGCCTCGACGGTCTGCACCGACTGCCAGGGCTGGCCCGGCGCGGTGCGCTCGAGCACGGTGATGCCTGCCCCGGAGCCGCCGCTGGAGGCGGTGTACGAGCCGACGTAGAGGCGCTGGGGCGAGCCCGCGTCGACGGTGGGGAACTCGGCCTCAGGCGCGGGGTCGTGCCCGGCTGCCCCGTCGTGCCCGGCGGGCGACTCGCGGGCGGCCGCCGCCTCGAGCCCGGCTGCCGCGTCGGTCACGCCCGACCCTCGGACGAGGACCCGGCGGCGTCGTTCGCGATGCGCTGGTGGTGCTGGATGACCTCGCCGACGATGAACCCGAGGAACTTCTCGGCGAAGGCCGGGTCGAGGCGCGACTCCTCTGCGAGCTGCCGGAGGCGCTGGATCTGCACGCGCTCACGCTCGGGGTCGCTGGCGGGCATGCCCGCCGCCGCCTTGAGGTGCCCCACCGACTGCGTGAACTTGAAGCGCTCGGCGAGCAGGTGCACGAGCGCCGCGTCGATGTTGTCGATGCTCTGACGGATGCTCGAGAGCTCGTCGATCGCCTCGCGGTCGTCGGTCGTGAGGGGGCTGTCCGCGCCGAGGGGACTGTCGAGTGCCATGTCCCGACCCTATCGGGGCACCCCGGAGCCGGGCCGGGGCGGCGCGGGACGCGCCTCCTTCGCTGCTGCTGTGCTGCTGTGCTGATGTGCTGCTGCGTCAGTCGACGAGGGTCAGCGTGACCTCGACGTTGCCGCGGGTGGCGTTCGAGTAAGGGCACACGTGGTGCGCGGCGTCGGCGAGCTCCTGGCGACGGTCGGCCGGGACGTTCGGCGTGTAGATGTCGAGCTCGACGGCGAGGCCGAAGCCGCCCTCGCCGTTGCCGCCGATGCCGACGCTCGCACTGACCGAGCTGTCGCTCGTGTCGACGTCGAGCTTCTTGGCGATGCTGTGCATCGCGCTGAGGAAGCAGGCCGCGTAGCCCGCGGCGAAGAGCTGCTCGGGGTTGGTGCCCTCGCCGGAGCCGCCGAGCTCCTTGGGCGGACGGGTGTCGAAGTCGAGGCGGTCGTCCTCGCTGCGGACGTGGCCGTCACGGCCCCCGCCGGTGGCGTGGGCGATGGCGGTGTAAGCGATCTCCAAAGTCATGAGAGCAACAGTCGACCCCTCATCTGGACGGTTGCTGAACAGTCTCCAGACGCCGCATGAGACCATCCCGGACGCTCGGCCACTCGTCGGCGAGGACGGAGTAGACGGCCGTGTCGCGCCACGAGCCGTCGGCCCGCGGCTGCGTGCGGCGGTGGACGCCCTCGAAGGTCGCGCCGAGCCGCGTGATCGCCGCTCGAGACCGCTCGTTCAGGGCGTCGGCCTGGATCTGGACACGCCCGAGACCGTGGTCGAAGAGCGACCCCAGCACGAGCAGCTTCGTCTCGACGTTGACGCCGGTGCCCCACACCTCGGGGGCGTAGGCGGTCCAGCCGACGTGGGCGCTCTCGCAGCGGAGGTCGACGAGGCCGACGGTGGTGGTGCCGACGAGCTCGCCGGGCCCCTCGCCGGTCGGGACCGTGCGGCGGACGCCCCAGACGAGCCCCTCGCCCCAGGGCAGGTAGCCGCGCAGGAACTCGGCCCACTCGTCGTAGTCGTCACGGTAGGCCGCCGCGCCGCCGCCCCAGCCCCCGGCGAAGACCTCGGGCCTGCCGATCGCGCCGTGGAGCTCGGGCAGGTCGTCGTGACGGAGCGGGACGACCGTGACGAGACGGCCGACGAGGGGGACGAAGGGCAACGGTCCGAGCACGGTCATGCGTCGATCCTCGCAGCGGCGGAGCAAGATGTCAGCGTGACCACACCCCGCACCTTCGGCCGGTCGGCCGAGTCGTTCGTCGACCTCCTGTCGCGAGTCCGCCCCGAGCAGTGGGACGCGCCCGGCCTCGGGCGCTGGACCGTCCGCGACCTGGCGGGCCACACCTCCCGGGCGGTGCTCACGGTGTCGACCTACCTCGGCCTGGACGAGCCGAGCGACGTGACCATCCCGTCGGCCGAGGCCTGGTACTCGGCGTACGCCTCGCAGTTCACCGACGCGGACGGCGTGCACGCCCGAGGCGTCGAGGCCGGCCGGTGGCTCGGCGACGACCCGGCCGCCCGGGTCGCCGAGGCGCTCGTCGAGTCGCGCGGCGCCCTCGACCGGGCCCCCTCGAACCGGATCGTGTCGCTCGGCGGCATGGGCATCCCGCTCGGCGAGTACCTGCGGACCCGCGTGTTCGAGCTCGTCGTGCACACGATTGACCTGTCGCGGGCGACCGGGCTGGCCCACACGCTGCCGACTGCCGCGGTCGCCGACACCGCGGCGCTCGCCGCCCGGACCGCGACGATGCAGGGGCACGGCGAGGAGGTGCTGCTCGCGCTGACGGGACGCGGCCGCCTCGGGGACGGGTTCAGCGTCGTCTGAGGCGGGCGGCGCCTCCTCGGCTGCCTCCGGTCGAGTCGCGGGCCCGACTGCGTGATTCAGGAACATGCGCGTGCGGGTTCCTGAAACGTGCACCGGGCAGGAGCGGGAGTCCTGAGTTTTGCGAACTCAGGACTCACGTTCCTGAATGAGGAGAGCGCGAGCCGGACCCGGGCCCGGAACCGAAGCCCGGGCGGAGCGGATCAGGTGAGGAGGTCGTGCCGGAGACGGCGGGTCAGGCGAGGAGGTCGTGGCGGACGACGACGGCCTCGCGGCCGGGGCCGACCCCGATCGCCGAGATGCGGGCGCCGCTCATGGCCTCGACGGCGAGGACGTAGTCCTGTGCGGCCGCCGGGAGGTCGCCGAACTCGCGGGCCCCGGTGATGTCCTCGGTCCAGCCGGGGAACTCCTCGTAGATCGGCACGGCGTGGTGGAAGTCGCTCTGCGACACCGGCACCTCGTCGTGACGCACCCCGTCGACGTCGTAGGCGACGCAGACCGGGATCGTCTCGAGGCCCGTGAGCACGTCGAGCTTCGTGAGCACGAAGTCGGTCACGCCGTTGATGCGCGCCGAGTAGCGCGCGATCGGGGCGTCGTACCAGCCGCAGCGACGCGGACGGCCCGTGGTCGTGCCGAACTCGAAGCCGTTGGCGCGGAGGAACTCGCCGGAGGCGTCGAACAGCTCGGTCGGGAACGGACCTGCCCCGACACGGGTCGTGTACGCCTTGACGATGCCGATGACGCGCTGGATGCGGCCGGGGCCGATGCCGGAGCCGGTGGAGGCGCCTCCTGCGGTCGCGGACGACGACGTGACGAACGGGTACGTGCCGTGGTCGACGTCGAGCATGGTCGCCTGGCCGGCCTCGAAGAGGACGGTCTTGTCGGCCTCGAGGGCCTGGTGGATCTCGAGTGCCGTGTCGGCCACCATCGGCTTCAGCCGCTCGGCGTACGAGAGCAGCGACTCGACGATCTCGTCGGCCTCGATCGCGCGGCGGTTGTAGATCTTGACGAGCAGGTGGTTCTTCTGGTCGAGGGCCGCCTCGACCTTCTGGCGCAGGATGCCCTCGTCGAAGATGTCCTGCACGCGGATGCCGACGCGGTTGATCTTGTCGGCGTAGGTCGGGCCGATGCCGCGACCGGTCGTGCCGATCTGGCGCTTGCCGAGGAACCGCTCGGTCACCTTGTCGAGGGTGCGGTGGTAGTGCGTGATGACGTGCGCGTTGGCGCTGACCTTGAGCTTCGAGACGTCGACGCCGCGGGCGATCAGCGCGTCGAGCTCGTCGAAGAGCACCTCGATGTCGATGACGACGCCGTTGCCGATGACCGGCGTGACGCCGGGCGACAGGATGCCCGAGGGCAGCAGGTGCAGGGCGTACTTCTGGTCGCCGATGACGACCGTGTGGCCTGCGTTGTTGCCGCCGTTGAACTTGACGACGTAGTCGATGCGGCTGCCGAGCAGGTCGGTGGCCTTGCCCTTGCCTTCGTCGCCCCACTGGGCTCCGATGATGACTACTGCGGGCATGGTCGTCTCCTCGCGGTCGGCGATCGCACCTGGGTGAGGCACGCGTGCACCGTGTCAGGTGCACTTGAGTCTACCGACGAGGAGGCGCGGCACGCCCGTCACGCACCGCTCTAGGAATTCGTTGCGCGATACGACAAACTACGGCCATGAGTCTCGTCGCCGGGGTCGACTCCTCGACCCAGAGTTGCAAGGTCGTGATCCGCGACACCGTCACCGGAGAACTGGTGCGCCAGGGCACCGCCCGGCACCCGGAGGGCACCGAGGTGCCGCCCGACGCCTGGTGGGACGCCCTGGTCGAGGCGATCGACGCGGCCGGCGGCCTCGACGACGTCGCCGCGATCTCGGTCGCCGGGCAGCAGCACGGGATGGTCGTGCTCGACTCCGACGGCGCGGTCGTGCGCGACGCCCTGCTCTGGAACGACACCCGCAGCGCCGGGGCGGCTCGCGACCTGACCGCCGAGCTCGGGGCCGAGGAGTGGGCGCGACGGACGGGCTCGGTGCCCGTCGCCTCCTTCACGGCCACCAAGCTGCGCTGGCTGCGCGACGCCGAGCCCGAGGCCGCGGCGCGCGTCGCCGCGGTCGCGCTGCCGCACGACTGGCTGACCTGGCGGCTCCTCGGGTACGGGACCCACGCCTCCTCTCCCCTGGGACCCGACCTCGACGAGCTCGTCACCGACCGCAGCGACGCCAGCGGCACCTCGTACTGGAGCCCCGGCGACGAGGCGTACGACCTCGAGATCTTCGAGCGGGCGCTCGGCCGCCCGGGTCGCGTCGCCGGCGGCGACGGCGACGGCGACGACGCCTCGGCCGTCGTGCTGCCGCGCGTGCTGGGACCGGCGGAGGCGGCCGGCACGACGGTCGCTCACGGGCCCGTCCCTGAGGGGGTCCTCGTCGGGGCCGGCGCCGGCGGCCCCCCCCGCGCGGGGCCCCGGGGGGCGGCCCGGGGGGGGGGCCCCCACAAACCCAACAGCACCCACCCGGCCGGCCAACCCCCCCACCAGGGACCGTCCCTGAGGGGGTCCTCGTCGGGGCCGGCGCCGGCGACAACGCCGGCGCGGCCCTCGGGCTGGACGCCGGGGTCGGCGACCTCGTCATCAGCATCGGCACCAGCGGGACGGCCTTCGCCGTCACGGATGCACCCACCTCGGACGGCACCGGCACGGTGGCCGGCTTCGCCGATGCCGCCGGCGGGTTCCTGCCGCTCGTCGCCACCCTCAACGCGGCCCGCGTGCTGTCGTCGATCGGCACGTTGCTCGGCGTCGACCACGACGAGTTCGCGCGGCTGGCGCTCGCCGCGGAGCCGGGCTCCGGCGGCGTCTCGCTCGTGCCGTACTTCGAGGGCGAGCGCACCCCCGACCTGCCCGACGCGACAGCCACGCTCTCGGGGCTGACGCTCGCCTCGACCACCCGCGAGAACCTCGCCCGCGCCGCCGTCGAGGGCATGCTCTCGGCCCTCGCCGACGGTGCCGCCGCCGTGCGTGACCAGGGGGTGGAGGTGCGGCGCGTGCTGCTGATCGGCGGCGGCGCGCTGAACCCGGCCGTGCAGGCCGTCGCGGCCCAGGTGCTCGACGTGCCGGTCACGGTGCCCGCGCCGGGCGAGTATGTCGCCGACGGGGCGGCACGGCAGGCGGCCTGGGCCCTCTCGGGGACACGACCGGGGTGGGCCGTGTCGACCCGCGCCTCCTCGGAGCCGGACCTCGTGCCCGCGATCGGCGAGCGGTACCGCGCGGCGCAGGCGCTGGGGTCGCTGCCGCGCTGAGCGGGCTGGCGCGCTGAGCTTGCTGGCGCGCTGAGCGCTCAGCGCTGCGATCGGCCGAGGGCGGGTCGACGTGGCCGAGGGCGGGTCAGCGTGGCCGACGGCGGGTCAGCGGCGACCCGCCCTCGAGCGCGATGACCCGCCCTCGACGGACGGGACGCGCAAGAGAGGGGGCGCAGGAGGCGGGACCTAGGATCGGGGGCATGCCACCGGAACCGGGACCCACCCGCTCGACGATGACCGAGGACTACCTCAAGGTCATCTGGAAGGCCGAGGAGTGGGCGGCCGAGGGCTCCCCCGGCATCACGACCAACGAGATCGCGGCGACGCTCGGGGTGGGCGCGTCGACGGTGTCGGGCAACCTCCGCAAGCTCGAGCGCGACGGGTTCATCGACTACACGCCGTACCGCAGCATCGCGCTCAGCGAGCTCGGCCGGAACGTGGCCGTCGGCATGGTGCGCCGCCACCGCCTGATCGAGACGTACCTCGTCGAGCGGCTCGGCTACGCGTGGGACGAGGTGCACGACGAGGCCGAGGTGCTCGAGCACGCCGTCAGCGACCGCCTGCTCGAGGCGTTCGACGTCGAGCTGGGGCGGCCGACAGCCGACCCGCACGGCGACCCGATCCCCCGGGCCGACGGCACCGTCGTGCGGCCCGAGGCCCACACCCTGCAGGAGTTCGTCGAGGGCGAGTGCGGCCACGTCGTCCGCGTCTCGGACGACGAGCCCGAGCTGCTGCGGTACCTGGGGTCGCTGCAGCTGCGGGTCGGCGCGCACGTCCGGGTGGCCGAGCGCCGCGACTACGCGGGGTCGCTGCGGGTCGAGCTCGACGACGGCACGGTCGACCTCGCCGGGCCCGCCGCTGTCGCCGTGTGGGCGACGCGGGACGAGCACGGGCACGCGGCGGCGGCCACCGCCTCCTGAGTCCTCGGCGCACGTGCGCCACGTCGCCGCATCGTCGAACACCGCCGGGTGAAGCGGACACCGCCCACCAGCGCGGTGTTCCGTTCACTCGGCGGTGTCGCGAGCCGGGTCAGGAGGCGCGAGCCGGGTCAGGAGGCGCGGGCCGGGTCAGGACGCGCGGGCCGGGTCAGGACGCGCGGGCCGGGTCAGG
>NZ_CAUPYL010000090.1:0-9992 GCF_963515265.1 uncultured Frigoribacterium sp. | reverse complement strand
CACCGGGTCGGGCCCGCGCCGTCCTCGTGGGCGAACGCGAGCCGCGCGGTCAGTCCGCCGGACTGCGGCGCCTCGAGCGTGAGGGCGGCACCGTGCCCCTCGGCGACGGCGCGGACCAGGGCGAGGCCGAGGCCGTGCGAGCCGGCCACCCGCCCCGCCGCCCGGAAGAACGGCTCGTCCAGGCGCTCCGCCACGGCAGGGTCGATCACGGGGCCGCCGTTGGCGACCTGCAGCACGGCAGCCCCGTCGTCGCCCTGGCCCAGCGCGACCTCGAGCCAGCCTCCCGGCTCGTTGTGCACGACGCCGTTCCGCACCAGGTTGCCGACGAGCACGCCGAGCAGGGCAGGATCGCCGTGGACGAGCGCCGGGCAGGTCGCGTTGCGGACGTCGACCCCCCTCCGGTCGGCCTGCGCCCTGACGGCCGCCACGGAGTCGTCGACGACCGCGGCGAGGTCGACGAGCTCGCGCTCGTCGCCGAGCCCCGCCTGTGCGTCCGCGAGGACCAGCAGGGCCTCGACCGTCTCGATGCTGCGGGTGTTCATCTCGCGGAGCCGTGCCGTGAGGCGCTCGTCGACCCGAGGGGCGTCCACGGACGCGTCGAGCATCGCCTGGGTGGTCGCGAGCGGCGTGAGCAGCTCGTGCGAGGCGTTGGCCGCGAAGCGACGCTGGGCCTCGAACGAGCGGTCGAGACGGGCGAGCATGTCGTCGAAGGCCGTCGCGAGTCGCCCGAACTCGTCGTCGGGTCGTCCGGGCGCCCGGTCGGCCAGCCGCTCGCGGAAGAGCCCTCGCCGACCGTGCTCGGCGTCGCGGGCGGCGGTGGCGAGGTGCTCGACGGGTCGCAACAGGCGCCCGGACACGATCCAGCTGCACCAGACGCCGAGGGCGAGCGCCGCGGTGAAGACGACGAGGGAGGTGGTGAGCAGCACCCGGAGCAGGTCGCCCTCGCCGGCGATGGTCACCATCGACGGCACGTCCACGCTCGCGACGGGCGAGCCGGGCGAGCCGGGCGAGCCGGGCGAGACGGGCGAGACGGGCGAGCCGGGCGCGACGGGCGAGCCGAGTGCCTGGGCCGCTTCGGGTGCGATGCTGACCGAGGGGCCGTCGCCGCCCTCGGCGCTCCCCCCTGCGGGGAGGGCCGAGGTGCTCACGGTGGCGAGGTCGTATTCGGGGACGTACACCATGACCAGGAAGGTGGTCGTGACGATGGACAGCCCGACGGCGGCGAGCACACCCGTGAAAGCCGCGGTCAGCCGCAGGCGGGCACTGCCCCGCGGCCAGGCGGACGTCGGCCTCAGGGGGCTCGTGCGTCCTGCCCCGCCGCCGCCCGTCACGTCCCGGCCAGCTCGGGCGCCGGGACGCGGTAGCCGCGCCCCGGGACCGTCTGGATCAGCCACGGCTCGCCCAGGCGGCGCCGCAGGTTCGAGATCGTGACGCGCACCGAGTTGGTGAACGGGTCGACGTTCTCGTCCCAGGCCTTCTCGAGGAGGCGCTCGGCGCTGACGACGCCCCCGTCGGCGTCGAGCAGCACGCCCAGCACCGCGAACTCCTTGCGCGTGAGCCTGACGAAGCGCCCCGCTCGGAACACCTCGTGCCGGAAAGGGTCGAAGCGCAGGTCGCCGCGCTCGGTGACCGGGGGCCGGACGGCGCCCGCGCGGCGTGCGAGCGACCGGAGCCGGGCGATCAGCTCGGGGAACTCGAACGGCTTGGCGAGGTAGTCGTCGGCACCGAGCTCGAAGCCGTCGACCTTGTCGCGCAGGCCCCCTGCGGCCGTGAGCATGAGCACCCTGGGGCCGGCGGGCGCGAGGGCGAGGGTCGAGCAGACGTCGTCGCCGTGCGTGCCCGGCAGGTCGCGGTCGAGCACGACGACGTCGTAGTCGTTGACGGCGAGGCGCTCGAGGGCGGAGTCGCCGTCGTGCACGACGTCGACGGCCATGGCCTCCCGCTCGAGCACGGACTGGACGGCCTCCGCCAGGTAGACCTCGTCCTCGGCGATGAGCACGCGCATGCCGGCTCCTTTCCTCTGGGGTGATGGTCCTGCAGTGTGACATGTCAGACATCATGTCCAGATAAAGGCAGCTGCTTACGGGCTGGCAACGCCCGGTGCGGTGGTCTTGGGCCTGTCGTCCTCCCCGGGCGACGGAGGAGCGCACTCAGCGCGCCTCCCCTGCTCACACCTGGAGACCCACATGTCCACGAAGCGTGCCGCCCTGCTCCTCGCCCTGCCCCTGTTCGCCGTCGCACTGGCCGGCTGCTCGGCGGGCTCCGACGCCGGCGGGGACTCGTCCACGCCGCGGAGCGAGTCGCAGCTCGCCGCCGACGCCAAGGCCTGGGACGTCGCCAACGCGCAGTGCCTGCGCGACGCGGGCATCGACGTCGGCGACCCGTCGGAGTCGGGGGGCACCGCCGTCGGGGTCGGCGGCGACTTCGACCCCGAGGCCTTCCAGGCCGCTGCCCGGACGTGCAGGGAGGAGGTCAGCGCTGAGCTCGGCGAGCGACCCGTGACGGCCGCCGAGGAGAAGGCGCAGGGCGAGTACGAAGAGCAGCTGCGCGAGTCGAACGCCTGCCTGCGCGACGAGGGCTACGACGCCCCCGATCCGAAGGAGGGCGACGGAGGCGCGATGATCTCGGAGGCGCCCGACCAGGACATCCCCGACGACGTCCTCGAGGCCTGCGGCGCGTTCGCCGGCTCGGGCTCGACGGGCCAGGAATGACCGTCCGACGCCGCGCCGTCGTCTGGTCCGGCGTGGCCGGGGTCGCCCTGGTCGGCTGCGTCGTGACGGCGCTGATGCTGGCCGGGCTGCCCGGGGCCGCCTCGGCCGGCGCGGACGACGACGAGCCTCGCGACGACGACCGGTCGACGTCGACCGTCGACCGGGGGACCCTCACCGGCACCACGACCAAGCCCGGCACGTTGAGCAGGCTCGACGGGCCGACGATCGGCGGCGCGGCCCAGGGCACGATCACCTGGCTGCCCCAGGTCGGCGACGTCCTCGCGCCGCGGAACGAGCTGTACCGGGTCGACGACCGACCCGTCACGGCGTTCGAGGGCGCCCTGCCCCAGTGGCGTGCCTTCGAGTCGGGGATGTCCCCGGGGCCCGACGTGCAGCAGGTCGAGCAGAACCTGCACGCCTGGGGGTACTTCACCCGGACGCCCGACCAGACCTTCGACGCCCGCACGACCGCGGCGATCCGCGCCTGGCAGAAGGCCGGCGGCCAGCTGCGCACCGGCACGATCGAGCTCGGCGCCCTGCAGTTCGTCTCGGGCTCGTTCGTGGTCGGGGGCCTGTCGGCCGCCGTCGGCGACGCTTCCGGCGGCGGTCCGCTCTACACGACCAAGCGGACCGAGAAGGTGGTCACGGTCGACCTGCCGGTCGGCTCACCGCTCGCCACGATCGGCGGCGTCGTCGCGATGGAGCTGCCCTCGGGCACGACCGCCCCCGGGCACGTCACGGCCGTGGGGGCCGCGAAGGTCGACGACGACACCGCGAAGACGGCCGTCCCGACGACCCTCTCGTTCGACGACCCGGCCGCGCCGGGCGACCTGACCGACGCCTCCGTGACCGTCGACTTCGTGTCCGAGGTGCGGGAGGACGTGCTGTCGGTGCCCGTGCTCGCCCTCGGCGCAGCGGTCGGCGGGGGCTTCGTGCTCGAGGTCGTCCAGCCGGACGGCACGACCGAGGCCGTGCCCGTCGAGACCGGCCTCTTCGCGGGCGACCGCGTCGAGGTGACGGGCGACGTCGCCGAGGGCCTCGAGGTCGTGGTGCCGGCATGAGCGCCGTCATCGAGCTCACGGGCGTGACCCGTGAGTACGGCCGACCGCCCACCACCGCCCTCGACGGCGTCTCGCTGCGCGTCGACCACGGCGAGATGGTCGCCGTCGTCGGGCCGTCGGGGTCGGGCAAGTCGACGCTGCTCAACGTCCTCGGCACCCTCGACCGACCGACGTCGGGCACGGTGGCCGTCGACGGAGTCGACGTCGCCACGCAGAGCGACGCGCAGCTCTCGGCCCTGCGGGCGCACCGCATCGGCTTCGTGTTCCAGCAGTTCCACCTCAGCGACGGGGTCTGCGCCACCGACAACGTCGCGGACGGGCTGCTCTACACGGGCACGCCGATCAGGGAGCGCAGGAGGCGCGCGACGGAGGCCCTGCACCGCGTCGGCCTCGGCCACCGCCTCACGCACCGGCCGAACCAGCTCTCCGGGGGTGAACGCCAGCGCGTCGCCATCGCCCGCGCCGTCGTGCACCGACCGCCCCTGCTGCTGGCCGACGAGCCGACGGGCAACCTCGACTCGCGGGCCGGCGAGGGCATCGTGGCGCTGCTGCACGAGCTGCACGCCGAGGGCACCTCGATCGTCGTCATCACCCACGACGTCGAGCTCGCGCGGCGGCTGCCGCGGCGCGTGACGATCCGCGACGGGCGGGTGGCCGACGACAGCGCCCGTGCCTCCGAGACCGCGACGGTCTCCGTCGGCCGCCCCGACCTCGGTGCCGGCTCGTGACGGGGCAGGACGGCGTGGGCGACGCCCGGTCGCGGCTGCTCGCGTCCGACGTCGCCCGGCTCGGCGTGTCCGGGCTCGTCGCGCGACCGACCCGAGCGGTGCTGTCGGCGCTCGGCATCGCCATCGGCATCGCCGCGATGATCGCCGTCGTGGGCATCTCGACCTCGAGCCAGGCGCAGCTCACCGCGACTCTCGACCAGCTCGGCACGAACCTGCTCACGGCGTCGCAGGGGACCGACTTCTTCGGCGAGTCGGCGTCGCTGCCGCTCACGGCGGGCGCCTCGGCCGGGAACGTCGACGGCGTCGAGTCGGCCGCGACGACCGGCTCGGTGCCCGACACGGGCGTGTACCGCAACAGCCGCGTCCCCGACGGCGCCACGAACGGCATCACGCTGCGGACGGCGTCGCCACGGCTGCTCGAGGTGCTCGAGGCCGAGGTCGCCACGGGGTCGTGGCTCACCGCCGGCACGGCGCAGTACCCCGTCGTCGTGCTGGGCGCCGAGGCGGCCGAGCTGCTCGGCGTCGCCGAGGCCGGACGCCACGTCGTGATCGCCGACTCGGAGTACGTCGTGGCGGGCATCCTCGAGCCCGTGCCCCTCGCCGCGGAGATCGACTCGTCCGCTCTGGTCGGCGAGGTCGCCGGCGAGTCGTTGGCCGGGGAGCCCGTCGCCCCCACGACCGTCTACACGCGGGTCGACCCCGAGCGCGTCGAGCAGGTGCGCGAACTGATCGCCCCGACCATCCAGCCCCGCTCGCCCTCGGACGTCGAGGTCACCCGGCCCTCCGACGCGCTCGCGGCCAAGCAAGCGGCCGACCAGGCCTTCACCGGCCTGCTCGTCGGGCTCGGCTCGGTGGCCCTGCTGGTCGGAGGCATCGGGGTCGCCAACACGATGGTCATCTCGGTGCTCGAGCGGCGACGCGAGATCGGCCTGCGCCGGGCCCTCGGCGCGACCAAGCCCCACATCCGTCGGCAGTTCCTCGCCGAGGCGCTGTTCCTCTCGGCACTGGGCGGGGTCGCGGGCGTCGTGCTCGGCACCGGCGTGACCGCCGTGTTCGCGGTGTCGAAGGGCTGGCCGGCGTCGATCCCGCCCGTCGTCCTCGCCGGGGGGCTCGCCGCCACGCTGGTGATCGGCGCCCTCGCCGGGCTCTGGCCCGCGGTGCGGGCGGCACGCATCCCGCCGACCGAGGCGCTGCAGTCCTGACCGGCACCGCGCCTCCTCATCGCCGGCCCGCTCGTGGACCGGGACGGCGAAGGAGGTGCGGTGCGGCAGGTCAGGCCGGCGTCGGCAGCGCCGCCTCGATGACGGAGACGATCGCCGGGTCGTCCGGCTCGGTGGTCGGACGGAACCGGTGCACGCCGCCGTCGGGCGTGACGACGAACTTCTCGAAGTTCCACTTCACCTTGCCGGCCTTGCCGGAGGCGTCGGGCGTCTTCTTCAGCTCCGTGTAGAGCGGGTGCTCCGAGCGGCCGTTGACGCGCACCTTCTCCATCATCGGGAACGTCACGCCCCAGGTCGCCGAGCAGTACTCGTCGATGGCCTCCGACGAGCCGAGCTCCTGCAGGAACTGGTTGCTCGGGAACCCGACCACGGTGAAGCCGCGCTCGCCGTACGTCTTCTGCAGCTGCTCGAGCTTCTCGTACTGCGGCGCGAGGCCGCAGCGCGACGCGACGTTGACGACGAGCACCACCTTGTCGGTGAAGGCGCCGAAGCGGGTGTGCTCGCCGCGGAGGGTGGTCAGGTCGATGTCGTCGAGGTCGCTCATGCGCGCGACGCTACTCGCACACCTGCCGAGCGACCTGCACTGCAGCACGACTTCACTCCTCTCGTCAACCCCCTCTCGACGACTTGTCCCGGCCCGTGCGGCCCGCCAAGATCAGGGGGATGTCCGCCGATCCCCGACGCCGTGTCCTGGTGGAGGCGCAGGGCGACGACGTCGACGGCGCGGCCCGGTTCTTCGGCTCGGGCTACGGCGAGGTGGGCGGCCTCCGGTTCGTCGCCTCCGACCGGCCCTTCCACTGGCGGCACACGACGCGCGGCGACGGCGAGCTGACGCTCCGCACGACCCACTTCTCCGGCGAGGTCACGGGCACGATCCAGCCCCGCGGCGAGCGGATCATCCAGTGGCTCGGCCGGGGCTCGGCCCTGATGGACATCGGCCGCGACGAGGTGACGCCCGAGCTCGGACAGCCGATGCCGTTCCCCTGGGGCCGGCCCTTCTCGTTCCGCGTGACCGACGTCGAGCAGAACCTGCTGCACCTCTCCGACCGCGTGCTCGACGAGGTCGCGTCCGAGCGCGAGGACGCCTACCCCGGCTCCGTGCGCTTCGACCACACGGCCGTCATCGACGACGAGGGGCGCACCCGCTTCAACGCCGCCCTGCGCCACATCGCGCGGACCTACCTCGACGACGCGTCCGACGACGCGGTCCGGGCCGAGACGGCGCGCTACGCGGCGAAGGTCCTGCTCGACACGTTCCCGCACACCTCCCGTCGCCTCCCCGACGAGGTGCTGGCGCCGCGCAACGCGTCGCTCCGCGAGGCGGTGGAGTACGTCCACTCGCTCGCCCACGAGCCGATCACCCCGAGCGGCGTCGCCAAGCACGCCGGCCTGACCCCGCGCGGGCTGCAGCAGGCGTTCAGCCGGCATCTCGACACGACGCCGTCCGAGTACCTGCGCGCCGTGCGGCTCGACCGCGTGCGGGACGAGCTCGTCGAGGGCACGGCGGACACCGTGACGGTGGCCGAGGTGGCCCAGCGGTGGGCGTTCGCGCACCTGGGACGCTTCTCCGCCTCCTACGTCCACCGCTTCGGCGAGTACCCGCGCGAGACGCTGCACCGCGCCTGACCGGCCCCTCGTGGGGGCGTCCCGAGGGCGCCTCGACCCGGCCGGGGGGCGACCACGGCCAGGCCGGAGGAGGTGCCGTGCGCGTAGCGTGGGAGGCTCACCCTGACGACCGGAAGAGCCGCATGAAGCGCATCAGCTACGCCGAGGACCACCTGGTCACCGGTGACGACATCGCCGACGCGGTCATGGCCTACGCGCAGGCCCTGGCGATGAGGGGGCGGTCGGACTCGATCGACGTCCCGGCCGTCGACGCCGGCGGCTCCGCACGGCTCTTCAGCATCCTCGTCGGGCCGGCGAGCCAGATGCTCACCTCCGACGTGCTCACGGTCGACGAGTCCCGCGGCGACGAGATCACGGACGCGCGCCTCGTGGCCGACCTCGCGGCCCGCACCGCGGCGCTCTCCGGCCCGTCGCCCGTCGCCGTGCCGCAGGGCACCGACGCCGTCGACCTCGAGACGGAGCAGTTCGGCGTCCCCGACCTCGGCGGCGATGCGCCGGACGAGGGCGGCGACGACGCGGACGGCGACGACGAGGGCGCCGACGACGAGGGCGCCGACGACGAGGGCGACAGCCCCAGCCGTTAACCCGGCGGCCATCTCTGCGGCACGTGTCGTGCATATGGTCGTGGCGTCCCGACGCCCGACCACCCCGAACGCACGACCGATCCGGTCGACCCGACCGCACCAGAGAGAGCTCCCGCATGCGCGCACGCCGCCCGGCCTCCCGCCCCACGACACCGTCCTCCACACCGGCGGCGGCCTCGAGCCCCTCGCGGGCCGCCCGCGTCCGGCGCCCGCTCGGCGCCGTCGCCCTCACCGGCACGGCGGCCCTCGCCGCCGCCGGCCTGATCGGCCTCTCGGCGCCCGCGAGCGCGGCCGTCGTCGCGGCCCCGATCGAGGTCTTCGCCGACCAGGAGGCCTTCGACCTGCAGCCGGTCGGCTCGTACGAGACCGGCACCTTCGACGCCAGCGCCGCCGAGATCGTCGAGCACTGGACCGGCCCGGCGCGGGACGCCTCCGGCACGACGCTGCACCGCCTCCTCGTCGTCAACGCGGCGGAGGCGGTCGTCGAGGTCCTCGACGTCGGCACGCCCTCGGCGCCGGTCTCGGCCGGCTTCACCGTGCAGACCACCGGCGTCACGGCCGCCGACGGCTCGGTCGTGCCCGCGGGCGCCGTCGCCAACTCGGTCTCGGTGCGGGCCGACGGCCTCGGCGCCGTCGCCGTCGAGAGCGACGACAAGACCGACCTCGGCTGGGTCGTCTTCTTCGACGCCGCGGGCGACGGAGGCGCCCTGGGCGCCGTCCGCGTCGGCTCGCTGCCCGACATGGTCGCCTTCAGCCCCGACGGCGCCCGGGTGATCGTCGCGAACGAGGGCGAGCCCGCCGAGGACTACTCGGTCGACCCCGAGGGCACGATCAGCGTCGTCGACGTGCCCGCGACGGTCTCCGCCCCCGCACAGTCGGCCGTCAGCACGGCCGACTTCCACGACTTCGAGGTCGGCGGCAGCTCGGTGCTCGACCCCGAGGTGCGGATCTTCGGCGGTCGTGCGGACGCCGGGACCGTCACGCCCCCCGAGTCGCCCCTGCTGTTCCCCGTGAGCGAGAACCTCGAGCCCGAGTACGCCACCTTCTCGGCCGACGGCGCGACCGCGTGGGTCTCGCTGCAGGAGGCGAACGCCCTCGCGATCGTCGACGTCGCCTCGGCGACCGTCACCGAGGTCGTGCCGCTCGGCACCGTCGACCGCGCGGTCGTGCCCTTCGACCCGTCCGACCGCGACGGAGCCGGCGGCGGCCCGGCGATCGCGATCGGCACCTGGGCCGGCGTCGAGGGCTACCTGATGCCCGACACGATCGCCAGCTACGAGGTCGGCGGCTCGACCTACGTCGTCACCGCGAACGAGGGCGACTCGCGCGACTGGGACGGCTACAGCGAGGTGTCCAGGGGCAGCGCCCTCGGCCGGGGCGGCGTCCCGCCGGTCTGCGCCACGTCGCCCGCCGCCGGCTCGCTGGCGCCCGCCGCCCTCGGCCGGCTGAACGTGACGACGGCGAACGGCCTCAGCGCCGACGGCTCCTGCTACGAGACGCTCTACACGTTCGGGTCGCGGTCGTTCAGCATCCTCGACGCGAGCGGTCAGCAGGTCTTCGACTCGGGCTCCGACTTCGAGGAGGTCACCGCGGCCGCCGCGCCGGAGTTCTTCAACTCGAACCACACGGAGTCCAACCTCGACGGCCGCAGCGACGACAAGGGGCCCGAGCCGGAGGGCGTCGCCCTGGGCGAGATCGACGGACGCACCTACGCCTTCATCGGCTTCGAGCGCGTGGGCGGGATCGCCGTCTACGACGTGACCGTGCCGACCGCCGCCTCCTTCGTCGCCTACGTCAACAACAGGGACTTCACGGCGCCGCCGGCCGAGGCCTCTCCTGCCGCGCTCTCGGCCGCGGGCGACCTGGGGCCCGAGGGGCTCGCGTTCATCCCCGCCGCCGACTCGGCGACCGGTGAGCCCATGCTCGCGGTCGGCAACGAGGTGTCGGGCACGACGACGCTCTTCGCGATCACGGTGCCCGCGGCGGTCGAGCCGCCCGTCGTCGTGCCGCCGGTCGACCCGCCCGTCGTGGTGGACCCGCCGGTCGTCGCGCCGGGCGACGG
>NZ_CAUPYL010000089.1:0-10062 GCF_963515265.1 uncultured Frigoribacterium sp. | reverse complement strand
CCGCCGAGGCAGCCGCAGCCGCGGCCGCCGCCGCGCAGGCCGCCGCGAACACGCCCGCCGCCGCCAAGGCCGCCGCCCAGCAGCTCGCCTCGTCGAAGTACGGCTGGGGCAGCGACCAGTACGGCTGCCTCGTCAACCTGTGGCAGAAGGAGTCGGGCTGGAACTACAAGGCCTACAACCCGAGCGGTGCGACCGGCATCCCGCAGTCGCTGCCCGGCAGCAAGATGGCGACCGCCGGCTCCGACTGGGCCACGAACGCCACCACTCAGGTCGCCTGGGGCCTCGACTACATCAAGCGCGCGTACGGCACCCCGTGCAGCGCCTGGGGCCACAGCCAGTCGGTCAACTGGTACTGAGTCCGCCCGGCGGTCTCGGCCGCGTCCCGTCACGGGGGTGACGATCGCGCCTGAGCCGACGACAAAGGTCCTCCCCGAGCTCGGGGAGGACCTTTCTCGTCGGTCGGCGGCCCTTGACCAGGGGGGAGACGTGTGCGGGGAAAGAGGGGCGCGGGGGAGCAGGGCCGGGGCTGGTCAGTTCTGGGGCGGGATCGTCTTGCGGTCGGTGGGCTTGTCGGTGGTGACCGGCACCTCCAACGTGGGCTCGGGGGTCGCGGGCTCCGGCGTCGCCGTCGGGCTCACCGGGGTCGGGCTCGGCGTCACCACGGGGTCGTCGCGCTCGCCGCAGCCGGCGAGCACCCCCACCGCGAGCACGGCCGTCGTCAGCGCGGTCGCCGCACGTGCGCCCGCGCTCGTCCTGCTCGTCCGGGGCGCCCTGCTCGTCCTGCTCGTCCCGTTCTCGGCACTCCTCGTCGTCATCCCCCGAGCCTACGCACGAGCCGAGCCCGTCGAGTGGTCACGAAGTGTCGTCCCGCCGACGCGGAAGGACCACACCTGACCACTCGCCGACACCCGCTCGAGCACAGGCCCGAGCCCGAGCCCGCGCGGTCAGACGGGGCCGACCAGGGTCCAGGCCCCGCCGTCCCGGCGAGTCACCCGAGCGCCGCGCACGTCGGCCAGCCCGCCGACCGTCGACTCGACCGCGGCCCCGACCCCGAGCGCGAAGGAGTCGTCGGCGCCCGTGAAGCGCACCACGAGCTGGGGCTCGCCCCGAACCATGACGATGTCGTTCGCCTCGACGGTGGTGTGCTCGGCGGCGGCCGCCGCGGCCCGGGGCAGCAGGGCGTCGGGCCGGACCCCCGCGTGCAGGGAGCCGACGGCGAGCAGGACGCGATACGAGGGCATGCCTCGATCCTGCCCGACTAGCGGTCGTCCTCCGTCACGGCGGCTGCCTCCGTCGGCTCGGGCACCAGGCGCATCCCGACGGTCGTCGACGCCGTCTCGAGCAGATCGGTGACCCAGGCGCGGTTGACGGCGGGCATGCGGCTCCCGGCATAGACGAAGTGCAGCGGGATCGACTCGTGCACCCAGATGACGCTCCGGCCCTGGCCCGACGGCTGGTCGTCGCGCCAGGTCAACGAGAAGCTCTCGTGCCGGCGGAGCTTGGTGACGATCGCCAGCTGAAGATGAGCGAGGGTTCGGTCGTCGAGGTCGATCGCGTATCGATCCGACCCGTAGAACAGTGTGCCCAAGTGCTTCCCTCCCTGCCGTTCGAGCGTAGATGCCTGCACGCGCATGGATCATTCCGGCACCCACCCCTTGACACGGCACGCGCTCGGTCGCTAGGCGAGGCGAGGCGAGGCGAGGCGAGGCGAGGCGAGGCGGGTGAGTTCACACGCGCGACGCACGCCCGACTCGGCCCCGACCCGCGGGCCTGCCAGGCTCGGGGCATGAAGCGCACCGCCTCCGCCCGTCTCGAGTTCGACGTCGCCGGCCCAGCCGAGTTCGTCCTGTCGATCGCCGCCTCGGCCCTGTACGAGCAGCGAGCCGAGGAGGCGCTGATCGTCACCCAGCACGGAGCGCCCGTCGCCGTGCGCGAGCTCGTCGACCAGCACGGCACTCGCCTGCACCTGTGCGACGTCGGCGCCGGCAGGGTGCTCGTCGACTACCGCGTCGTCGTCGAGGGGAGGCTCGCCCCGCCTCCGGTCGACGAGCTCGACCTCGTGCGTTCCCGTCGCCCGAGCCGCTACTGCGAGTCGGACACCCTGGCCCCGACGGCCCGGGCGGAGTTCGGCGGCCTCGCGGGCCGCGACCTGCTGGCCGCCGTCAGCTCGTGGGTGGGGTCGCACCTCGCCTACGTCCCCGGTGCCAGCGCGCCGACCGACGGCGCCGTGCAGACCCTGCTCGACCGCCAGGGCGTCTGCCGCGACTACGCGCACCTCGTGATCGCCCTGCTCCGCGCGCTCGACGTCCCGGCCCGGCTGGTGTCGGTCTACGCGCCGGGACTGTCGCCGATGGACTTCCACGCCGTGGCCGAGGCCTTCGTCGACGACGAGTGGCACGTGGTCGACGCCACGGCACTCGCGCCGCGGAGCACGCTGCTGCGCATCGCGACCGGCCGGGACGCGAGCGACACCGCGTTCCTCACGAGCCACGGCGACGCCGTGACCGTCGCGTCGATGCAGGTCGGCGCCGTCGCCGACGAGCTGCCCCGCGACGACGTGACCGCCTTCGTCAGCCTCGGCTGAGCGGGGGAGCAGCCGACATCCGCCTCGATGCCTCGTTCCGGACGAGATGCCCCGGCACGCCGAGGCATCTCGTCCGGAATTGAGCACGGAGGACGTTCCCCGGCTGACCGGCGCCGCTCAGTCGTCCTCGACCGCCGGCCACGACGCAGGCCCGGCCGTGCCCGCCGGGTACTCGTCGATCGGCACGTCGCCGGCGCGCCAGGCGTCGAGCACCGGGGCGACGATGCGCCACCCCTCGACCGCCGAGTCGCCGCGCACCGACAGGGTGGGGTCGCCGTCGAGGATCCCGGCGAGCACCTCGCCGTAGGCCGTGAGGTCCCCGAGCCCGAACTCGGCGTGCAGGGTCGCCCGCGACAGGTCGTACGAGTCGCCGGGGCCGTTGACGTTGAGCTCGAGCGACATCTCGTCGGGCGCGATGGCGATGCGGAGGCGGTCCGGCGTGCCGCCGCCGACGAACTCGCGCGGCACGTGCGTCGGCGGGCGGAAGGTGATGACGATCTCGCGCCTCCTCGAGGCCAGCGCCTTGCCCGAGCGCAGCCGGATCGGCACGCCGGCCCAGCGCCAGTTCTGCACCTCGACGACCATCTCGGCGAGCGTCTCGGTCTCGATGGACGCGTCCACCCCCTCCTCGGCGGCGTAGGCGGGCAGGTCGCGGCCCTCGACGGTGCCGGCCGTGTAGCGGGCACGGCGGCTGTTCGCGACGGGGTCCCCGTCGAGGAGGCGCGTGGCGCGCAGCACGAGCTGCTTCTCGTCGCGCAGGTCGACGGCCTTCAGGGTCGAGGGCGCGTTCATCGTGAGCACGGCCATCACCTGCAGCAGGTGGCTCTGGATCATGTCGACGAGGGCGCCGGCGTGGTCGTAGTAGCGGGCGCGGCCCTCGAGGCCGAGGGTCTCGTCGTAGACGATGTCGATGCTCTCGACGTGCTGGTTGTTGAGCATCGGCTCGATGAGGCGGTTCGCGAAGCGCAGCCCGAGCAGGTTGAGCACCGTGGCCCGGCCGAGGAAGTGGTCGACGCGGTGCACCCGCTCCTCGGGGACGAGCTGCAGCACGAGTTCGTTGAGGTGCCCGGCCGACGCCACGTCCGTGCCGAAGGGCTTCTCGAGGGCGAGGGCGGTGCCCTCGGGCAGCTGCACCTGCCTCAGGGCCTCGCAGGCCTTCTCGGTGATCGCGGGCGGCAGCGCGAAGTAGATCGCGGGAGGTGCCTCGCACGCGTCGAGCAGCGTGGTCAGGGCGTCGGCCGACGTCACGTCCGCCGTGATGTAGCGGGTCGAGGCGAGCAGGGCGTCGACGGCGGGCCCGGCCGCCTCGACGCTCGCGAACGAGTCGGCGACCCGCTGGTGCCACTCCTCGTCCGAGTACTCCTCGACGCCGGCGCCGATCAGCTGCACGCGTCGCACCGGCTCGTGGGCCAGCAGCCCCCCGAGCCCGGGCATCAGGAGGCGGGCCGCCAGGTCGCCGGACGCGCCCAGGATGAGGAGCGTCACCGGTTCGCTGCTCGGCCCGCCCTCGTCGCCGATGGTCGCCTCCGTGGCGGGGTCGCTGGCCGTGTGTCGCGTCGCGGTCGTCATGGGGACGACGGTAGACCGCGCGCCGGCGCACCGCTCCCGTCGCCGACGCCGGACGTGGTGGGTCGACCTGTCGGTATGCCTCCTGTGCCATCCTGGTCCGGGCGAGCGGTGAACCAGCGCCGTCGCCGCACGACCTCGGAGGGGCGCAGATGATCCTGCAGAAAGCCGTCACGCCGCAGCTGAGCGCGGCCTACCACGACCACGACCACGACCGGGTGGCCGGCTTCGTCGTGCCCTGGGGCGCCGTCGGCCACGCGCGCACGCCGCGTGAGCTGATCACGGCGCACGGCCTCGACTTCCCGGGGGCGCCGTTCTCGCCCGACATGCCGCACATCGACGTGCTCCGCTTCGAGAGCACGGCGAACCTGCTCCTCGAGAAGGCCACGGGCGGTCCCGACCGGGCCACGCAGAACGTCACCGGCGGGCCGTTCCTCGACCGCCCGCCGTTCCGCGGGGACGGCTTCGTCGCCGACCCCGATCACGTCATCCCGCTCTCGTGGCTCCCGCACCGCCGCGTGCCCGCCGGCGCCGAGCTGCACCGCATCGCCGCCGACGGTACGAGCACCTACCTCGCGTACTTCCACTCCGCCGCCTGGGGCTGGATCTACGCGGACGACATCGAGGCGAGGCGTGAACGCCAGCCGCGTCTCGTCAGCCGCTTCGTCGGCGGCCTGGCCCGGATGGACGACGGCGAGGTCCGCATCGCCGACCTGATCGACGGGGACACGCGCGTGATCGCCGTGCGCCAGGACGAGCAGGCCGAGGCCGACGGCTGGACGCCGACCACCCCGATGGTCTGGTCGCGCACCGTCGACGTCGCCGACGCGCAGGAGTACTTCGAGCTCGACGTCCGCACCCGCTGGAACGGCCTCGGCTACCGCGTCACCGACCAGTACCCCACCGCCACGGGCCTGCGGCTCAGCGGCACGTACAGCGACCACGACGCCGACCTCGCCGAGGGGCTGCAGCTGGTCAAGATCGACGCCGCGGTCTACGAGGGCGAGCTGCCGGGCCACCTGCTCGAGGAGGCGACCGTCCGCCAGACGCAGCTGCCGGAGTGGCCTGCCCTCGCCCTCGCCTGAGCCGTACCGACCCGGCCCGGCCCGGCCCGGGTGCTCAGTTCGGGCCGGGGCTCTGCGCCCGGCGTCAGGCGCGACGGGTCGGGCGGACCGACACCACCTCGGCCGTCGCGCCGTGGGGCAGGTCCACGACGAGGCGCACGGCGTCGGCCACCGACTGGGGCTCGAGGTAGAGCGACACGTCGTAGACGCCTCCCTCGCTCTCGACCAGCTCGTGCTGCATGTCGGTGTCGACGCGGCCGGGATGGACCGAGCTGACGCGGACGCCGTGCCGACGCTCCTCCTCGCGCAGCGAGTCGGTGAGGGCCCGCAACGCGAACTTGCTCGCCGCGTAGGTGCTGCCGCCGGGGCCGGCGGCGAAGCCCGAGCCGCTGTTGATCGCGACGACCGTGCCCCGGGCGGCGCGCAGGGCCGGGAGCAGCTGTCGGGTGAGCTCGGAGACGGCGAAGACGTTGACCTCGAAGACGCGGCGCCAGTCGTCGCGGCTCGTGCCCTCGACGGTCCCGCCGCCGATCACCCCCGCGGCGTGCACGACGACGTCGAGGCGGTCGAGCGCGGGCGCCTCGAAGGGCGACCCCGCGAGGTCCGCGACCCAGGGCGCGGCGGAGGGGAGCGAGCCGGCGAGGGCGACCAGCGCCTCCTCGTCCCGGCCGTGCACGACGACGTGGTGCGTGCGCGACAGGTCGCGGGCGACGGCGAGGCCGATGCCGCGGGTGGCTCCGGTGACGAGGGCTGTGGGACGGGACCTGTCGGTGCTCATCGCCCCAGTCTGACGCGTCGCGGCGTCAGTCGCGGATGATCGGCAGCGGCCCCGTGAGCTGCGGCAGCTCGCGGTCGCTGAGCAGCCAGCGCTCGCCGGAGGCGGTCACCAGGAACGCGAGGGGCCCCGGCCGGCAGACCACGAGCGCACCGCCGGACTGCTGCTGCAGCACCTGGTCGAGCGCGCCGCCGAGGTCGCGGTCGTCCTCCGAGCCCCCGGCCGAGAGCACGGCGCAGCGCCCCTCGGCGCCCATCGCGGAGAGCAGCCGGCGCACGCCCTCGGGGTCGCGCAGCTCGGGGGCCATGGGGTGCACGACGCCCATGTCGACCCACTCGACCGACTCGAGCAGCGCGTCGAGGCGCTCGCGGGGGGTGTCGACGCCCTCGGCGGCCTCGTGGGCCAGGCTCTGGACGGCGTCGCGGGCGTCGGGCGCGGCGAAGGCCTCGAGTGCCGCGATCACGGGTGCGGGCAGCTGCGGCACGGAGATCTCCTTCGGGGTCTGGATCACCCATCCTCCCACCTGGTGCGGACGGGCGGGTCCTCCGCGCGGTCGAGGCGCCGACGGGGGCCGCGACTGCGAGGATGGGCCGGTGACCACCGCCTCCTCGACCTCCGCCTCCTCGACGCCCCCGCCCCTCGGCCTCCTCCTCGACGTCGACGGGCCGATCGCCAGCCCGGTCAGCCGCAGCATCGCCCTGCCGCAGATAACGCGAGACCTCGTCGCGCTCGCCGCGGCGGGCATCCCGGTCGTCTTCAACACGGGCCGGTCGGACGCGTTCATCCGCGACGAGGTCGTCGGCCCGATGATCGCGGCGGGCCTGCCCGCCGGGGCCCGGGTGCACGGCATCTGCGAGAAGGGCGCGTCGTGGTTCTCGATCGGGCCCGAGCACGGCCCCGGCGGCATGAGCGAGGTGCAGGTCGACTCCGCCCTCGCGATGCCCGCCGACTTCGCCGCCGAGATGGACGAGCTCGTCACGGCCGAGTTCGCCGACCTGGTCTTCTTCGACCACACCAAGCGCGCCATGGTCTCGATCGAGCAGCTCACGACGGTCGAGTCGGCCACCTACCTGGCCCGCCAGCGCGAGTTCGACGAGAAGGCGATGGAGGCGCTGGTCCGGCGAGGCGCCGGGGTCCGACGACTCGACGACGAGCGTCGCGACGCCCGCGGCGAGGTGCAGTGGCGCGTCGACCCGACCATCATCTCCACGGACATCGAGTCGGTCCGCCTCGGCAAGGACCTCGGCGCCGAGCGCGCCCTCGAGCTGCTCGCCGAGGACGGCGAGCTGCCCCTCGCCTGGCGCACCGTCGGCGACTCGCGCAGCGACTACGCCATGGCCGACTGGCTGCACGCGAACGGCCACGACGTCGCGCACGTCGACGTGCGGCCCGCCGACGGCGTGCCGGCCACGGAGTACCCGGTGCTCACGAGCGCGACGGGGCTGATCCACGACGACGCCGGGGCGGAGTTCCTGGCGCGCTGGGTCCGCGACGTGGGCGCCTGAGCCAGGGCGCCCCGGGTGAGTCTGTCCCTCGCCCGGGTGACACGACGGGCGATACCGCCGGGTATGAGCCCAGCAACCGCGCGGGTCGTCGAGGTCGTGTGCCCCGCAGGAGGGGTACGACCCCCCGAACGGGTGACAACCTGGTTCCAGACCAGCCTGTACTGTTCTGAGCAGTCGCCGCGAGGTCCCCCGAAAGGCCCACACGACGACCGCACCACCAGAACCACCCGCCGTCCGGCCACCCACCGGGCGCACCCGACAGGCCCGTCCGAGAGGACGAGCCCCGGAGGCACCCTCCTCCGCTCACCGCCGTCGCCGGCTCACACCCAGGCCGTCGACTGCACCCACCCGTCGCCACAGCTGCCGACGCCCTCCCCGGACGTCTGCAGGCGACAACGGCTCCTCTCTGCCGTCCGGGATCTCCGCAGTCCCGAACCAGGAGAGAAGTACTCGCATGTCCCGAACCATGCGCGACGCTCCGCTGTCCCCGGAAACGGGGTCGGCCGCCACGTCGTCCACCGCCGACCGCCTCGCGGCCGGCACCACCGCAACCACACCCGGCACCACCAGCACCGGCACCCTCGTCCTCGACGAGCGTCCCGACACCGCGACGACCGTCGACCAGAGGCACCTAGCACCCTCCGGACCCGTCGGCCAGCGTCGCGAGCCGGTGCCCGCTCCTCGGCCGCGGGCCGACCACGTCAGCGTGGCGGCCCGCCCCGAGGGCGGCAGGGCGCACAGCCCGGTCATGGTGCTGCTCGTGCTCATCGCGACGCTCGGCATCCTGCTCTACGCGCAGTTCCTGCTGAACCCGAGCAACCGCGGCGACATCCTGCCCTACGCGATGATCATCGTCGCCGAGGCGATCCTCGTCGTGCAGACGCTCTTCGCGATGTGGACGATCCTCTCCGGCGGCCAGGACCCCCGCGACTTCGACTTCCACGCGACGCAGGACACCCTGTACGACGAGGACGAGATCGACCGCCTGGGCCTCCGCGGCACGCCGCACCTCTGGCCGATGCGCATCGCCGGCGAGAAGATCGTCGCCGACGTGTTCATCACGGTCTACGGCGAGGAGCTCGCCAAGATCGCGACCACCGTCCAGGCCGCGCTCGCCCTGAAGGGCGAGCACCGCACCTGGGTGCTCGACGACGGGCGCAGCGACGAGGTCCGCGACCTCGCCGCGCAGCTCGGCGCGCGCTACATCCGCCGCCTCAGCAGCAACGGCGCGAAGGCCGGCAACGTGAACCACGCGCTGGCCATCGCGAAGGGCGACTACTTCGCCATCTTCGACGCGGACTTCGTGCCGAAGACGGACTTCCTGTTCGAGACGGTGCCGTTCTTCGTCGACGAGAAGGTCGCCTTCGTGCAGACCCCTCAGACCTACGGCAACCTGACGAGCCTCGTCAGCCGCGGTGCGGGCTACATGCAGACCGTCTTCTACCGGTTCATCCAGCCGGGCCGCAACCGCTTCAACGCGGCCTTCTGCGTCGGCACGAACGTCATCTTCCGCCGCAGCGCGATCGACGAGATCGGCGGCATCGACACCGACTCGAAGTCGGAGGACGTCTGGACGAGCCTGCACCTGCACGAGGCCGGCTGGAAGTCCATCTACATCCCCATGACGCTCGCCGTGGGCGACGCCCCCGAGACCATCGAGGCGTACAGCAAGCAGCAGCTGCGCTGGGCGACCGGCGGGTTCGAGATCCTGTTCCGCCACAACCCGCTCAGCCCGCGCCGCACCCTGACGATGGACCAGCGCCTCCAGTACTTCGTCACCGCGACGAACTACCTGACCGGCATCGCCCCGCTGCTGCTGCTCATGGTGCCGCCGATGGAGATCTTCTTCGACCTCCGCCCGATGAACCTGCACATCTCGGTGCTGCAGTGGTTCCTCTTCTACGCCGGCTTCTACCTGATGCAGATCGTGCTGGCGTTCTACACGCTCGGCTCGTTCCGCTGGGAGGTGCTGATGCTCGCCACCGTGTCGTTCCCGATCTACGTCAAGGCCCTGTGGAACGTCATCAGCGGCAAGGACGAGGCGTGGAGCGTCACCGGCCGCAAGGGCAAGGTGTCGTCGCCGTTCAACTTCATCATCCCGCAGGTGCTGTTCTGGCTGTTCCTCACCCTGACCTCGTGCGTGGCGCTCGTCCGCGACGCCGACAACGGCGTGCTCACGCTGGCGACGGTGTGGAACCTGCTCAACACCTTCATCCTGTCCGCGTTCCTCGTCGCCGCCTGGCGCGAGGGCCGCACGCTCAAGCGCTTCGCGAGGGCCGAGCAGCGCGGCGACGTGACCGACGCCCCCGTGGTGCTCACCGCGCCTCCCGGCTCGGCGCCCGCGTCTCCTCGCACGCAGGTCTCGCGGCCCGCTCCGCGCACCGGCGAGGAGATCCTCGCCCTGCAGCAGGCCGACGAGGCCGAGCAGGCGGCGGCGAGGGAGGCGGACCTCGCGACCGCGCACCGCCTCGCCGACCGCACGCCCTCCGACGACCCGGAGCAGACGGCGCGCGGCATATCTGGCATGGAATTGGATCACCCAAAGCTACCCCGGGACGTTTATTGAAC
>NZ_CAUPYL010000088.1:0-10169 GCF_963515265.1 uncultured Frigoribacterium sp. | reverse complement strand
GGCCGCAGCGGGGCACCGGCCGCAGCCGCCCGCGCCGCGGCCGCTGACCCCCGCCTCCTGCGCTCCCGCACCGCGCCTCCTGCTGCTCTCCTCATTCAGGAAGACGAGTCCTGATCCTCGCGAGAGGGGGACTGGTTCTCCTGATCCGTGCACGGATCAGGACCGGAGCGCCGCAGCTTCCTGAAAGACGAGGAGGCTCGGCCACGAACCTCGAGGGCTGCTCCACCAGCCCGACCGGCCTGGCATGCTGGCGCACATGAGCGAGAGCACCGACGGTGAGAAGCCGGTCCCGAGGCGCTTCAGGCGTCTGCGGTCCAACCCTCTGCGAGACTCCCTGCCGTGGGTGGCGGTGGTGGTCGGCCTTCTCCTGGTCGTCCGGGCGATGCTCGGGCGCAGCCCGGGCGACGACCCCGTCTGGCTCGTGATGGGCATCGTGCTGGCGGTCCTCGGCGTCGTGGTCTTCTTCGTCAACCGCTGGCAGGCGCGACGCGGGCACTAGGGGAGGACGTCGACGACATGAGAGAAGGTGCCCGCCGCCACCGGCAGACCGTCGCGGCGGTCCTGGCCGTCCTCACCGCGGTCGACCCGTACGGTCTCGAGCCCGGCACGCCGGAGGGGCCTCCGGCAGACGAGTACGAGCCGGAGGCCCTCGACCTGGCCCGTGTGCTCCTCGCAGAGGGGGCCGTGACCGTGCGTGACGTCGAGGACGTCTGGGCGCACTGGTTCTCGGAGTCCCTCGTGCTCAGGCTCGGAGTCGACCGGACGGCCCGGCTGGTCGACGAGCTCAACGCGCTGGTGCCCGCCGCAGCGGCGAGTGGCTTGCCGCTTCGCGGGGCCTGACGGGGTCCAGAGGCCCACGAAGCGGCAACTCGATCGTCGTGGCGGAGCGACGGGCGCGCTGGTACCGTCCCCGCATGACCTGGCCCGCCGTGCACGTCTCCCGTCCGATCGAGCACGACGTCGCCGCCGTGTCGCGGGTCGCGGGCGACCCGGCTCAGCTGCCGTCGTGGGCGGCCGGCCTCAGCAGCGGCGTCCGGCACGAGGCCGGACGGTGGCTCGCCGACTCGCCGATGGGCGTCGTCGAGGTGGCGTTCACCGGGCCCGTCGAGCTGGGCGTCCTCGACCACGACGTGACGCTCCCCGACGGCACCGTCGTGCACAACCCCCTCCGCGTGCTGGCCAACGACCAGGGCAGCGAAGTGGTCTTCACCCTCTTCAGGCGGCCGGGCACCTCCGACGCCGACTTCACGGCCGACGTCGCGGCCGTCGAGCGTGACCTCGACCGGCTCGCCGCCCTGCTCGACGAGCTCGCGCCTTGACCTCGGGCGACGAGCCCCCGCGCTGACTTCGCTCGACGAGCCGGGCGACTTGCCCTTCATGCTGCCTCGCGCGGCGTGAGGCAGCAGAAAGAGGCAACTCGATCGTGGATCACAGCAAGCGAGCGCGAGGGCGAAGGAGGACGTGAACGTCGCGCGAGGCAGCCAGCCCCCTACGCTGGCCCCATGTCGATGAAGACCTGCCTCCTGACCGGCGCCGGACGGCGCGAGAGCATCGGGCGGGCCGTCGCCCGCGACCTCGCGGCCGACGGCTGGGACCTCGCCCTCGCGACCTGGGACCCGTACGACGACTCCATGAGCTGGGGCGCCCGCCCGGGCGACCTCTCCGAGCTGGTCGCCGAGGTCGAGGGCCTCGGGCAGAGGGCCCGCGTCTACCAGGCCGACCTCTCCGACGCGGCGACCCCCGCCCGTCTCTTCGCGCAGGTGAACGCCGACCTCGGGCCCGTCTCCGGCCTGGTCCTGTCGCACTCGCAGAGCGTCGACTCGTCGATCCTCGACACCTCGGTCGAGGCCTTCGACCTGCACTTCGCCGTCAACACCCGCGCCGCCTGGCTGAGCATCAAGGCGCTGGCCGAGCAGCTGCCTCCCCTCGACGAGCTGCCCGACGGGGCCCGCGTCGTGGCGCTCACGAGCGACCACACCGTGCACAACCTTCCCTACGGCGCGAGCAAGGGGGCCCTCGACCGCATCGTGATCGCGGCCGCCCGCGAGCTGGCGCACCTCGGCATCTCGTCGAACGCCGTCAACCCCGGACCGGTCGACACGGGCTGGATGGACGACGACACCCGCCGCACGCTGACCGCGATGCAGCCGACGGGCCGCCTCGGCACCCCCGAGGACGTCTCGCGCACCGTCCGGTTCCTCATGTCGCCCGAGGGTCGCTGGGTCACCGGCCAGCTGATCACGACCGACGGCGGCATCTCCGTCTGAGCCGCCCTGCCTGTGCCCCGCCCGGGAAGGCCCGAGGAGGCGCGGGTACCGTCCAGCGCATCCGACAGCCTGAGGAGGCACGATGACGTTCAGCAAGGGCGACCACGTGACGTGGAAGACGCCGCAGGGCGAGACCCACGGCACCGTGGTGGACAAGCGCGTGAAGGAGTTCCAGTTCGACGGCCAGAAGTTCAAGGCCTCCGACGACGAGCCGTACTTCATCGTGAAGAGCGACAAGACCGACGCGGAGGCGGCTCACAAGGAGTCGGCCCTCTCGAAGAAGAAGTAGGGGACAGCACCATGGCAGATCTGACCGACGTGACCTGGAACCAGGAAGCTCGCGACAAGATGCTCACCGACGCCGACCGCGTGCTGCAGGACGCCGTCCGCGAGGTCGCGGCCGAGCACGAGGGCGACGACTGGGAGCCCGCCTTCGCCGCGCTGAACGAGCGTCTCAAGGGCCGCTTCATCGACTACGAGCCCGGCCCGGACGTGCGCAAGTACGCCGAGGCGATCGCACGCGGCGACTACCGCTGATCGAACGGCTCCTGACCGACCCGCTCGTCCGCTGACAGGACCGCGGGTGCGTCGATCCGGCGCACCCGCGGACTGACGGCCACCGCCACGGCCACGACGGCGATCAGGCCGGCCAGCACCAGCAGGGCCGTCGGCGTTCCGAAGCGGCCGGCGAGGGGCCCGACCACGAGTTCCCCCACGGGGATGCCGGCCAGCGTCGCGAGCGTCAGGGCCCCGAAGACCCGGCCGAGGTAGGCGCGCGGCACGAGGGTCTGGATCGCCACGTCGAGCGGGACCGTGAACAGCTCGAGGCCGACGCTCGACACGAAGAGGCCGAGGCAGAGCCAGAACGCCCAGTGCAGCGGGTCGACGTACGGCGCGTCCAGCACCTCCGGCTGGTCGACGTGCGCACCGGCGAGCAGCACCAGGGGCAGCACCAGCGCCGACGTCGCCAGGCACGCGACCGCGAGGCGCAGCCGCCCGCGCAGCCGGCCCGCCCAGACGGCCCCGACGACGAGGCCGAGGGTCTGCACCGCCCCGGCGAAGCCCCAGAGCACGCGGCCGAACGACTCGTCCGCCACGAGCGGCCCGATCACCTGCACCCCGCCCGCGAAGCTGAGCTGGTGCACGAACGCGAGCGCCAGGGTCGCTCGGAGCCACGGCGACCGAGCGACGAAGCCGATCCCCGAGCCCAGGTCGCGCAGCAGCGACCCGGAGCCGGAGGCGCCGGTCACCGATCGCGGGACGCGCCCGAACGCCAGCGCCGCCGCCACCGACAGCCCGGCGCCGACGAGCAGCGCGCTGCCCGTCCCCGCGACGCCCACGAGCGCCCCGCCGAGGGCCGTGCCGACGATCAGGCCGACGTTCATGCTGATCCGTGCGAGCACGGTGCCGTCGCGCACGAGGGGCTCGACGAGCACGTCGCGGAGCATCGCGCTCGAGGCGGGGCCGAAGAACGCGGCGGCTGCGCCTGTCAGGGCCGCCGCGACGGCCAGCGTCACGAGGGTCTCGTTCCCCGTCAGCAGGAGCACCCCCGCAGCGACCAGGGAGGCGGCCGAGACCACCGAGGAGGCGGTGGCCACCAGGCGCCGCGGCAGCCGGTCCGCGAGGGCGCCGCCCACGAGGACGAGCACGACGTTCGGCACCGCACGGGCCGCCACGACGAGGCCGAGCTGCGTCGCGTCCGCGCCGAGGTCGACGGCCGCGAAGACCAGTGCGAGGGGAGCCAGCCCGCCGACCACCCACGACAGCAGACGTCCGACCCACAGGGCGCGGAACGCCGGGATGCGCAGCAGCGACCACCTCACGCGGCGAGCCTACGCTCGGCGCATGGGGGACCAGGAGGCGGTGCGATCGTCCGCCGCCCGCCTTAGGCTGGCCCCGATGTCCGCACTCGACGAGCCCGCCGCCCCGCCCGGCCGCTACCGCAAGGGCGTCGCCAAGCGCGAGGCGATCCTCGAGGCGGCACTGCCCGTCTTCGGCAAGGTCGGCTTCCACGGGGCCTCGCTGCGCGAGATCGCCCGCAGCTGCGGGGTGTCGCACCAGTCGCTGATGCACTACTTCGCGACCAAGGACGAGCTCCTCATGGCCGTCCTCCGTCGACGCGACGAGCGCCTCCGGCAGCACTTCGACGACGAGGGCGGCATGCGCCTGGCCGAGCTGGTCGCGCTCGCCGAGTACAACGTCGACGTGCCCGCCGTCATCTCGCTGTTCATCACGGCGTCGGCCGAGGCGACGTCGAGCGATCACCCGGCGCACGACTACTACGCCGACCACTACGACCGCATCATCGGCTCGACCTCGGCGTACCTCACGGTCGCGGAGTCGCGCGGCTGGCTGCGGGAGGGGTTCACGGCCGAGTCGGCGGCCCGCGTCGTGCTGGCCGTTCAGGACGGCCTGCAGCTGCAGTGGCTGTACCGACGCGACGAGGTGCAGGTGGCCGACCTGATGCGGCTCGTCATCGGCACGGTCGTGACCGTGCCGACCGAGCAGCTCGACGACGCCGTGCGCGACGAGGTGGCGGCTACTTCGAGCTGATCCGCTGGAACTTGCGGATGCTCAGCGGCACGAACACGACGAGCATGACCGCGAGGCCGACGAGCACGGTGACGTACGGGTGCTGCAGCGTCCAGATGTCGGGCACGGGGGTGTCGCCCAGGTTGCCGAACGACGTGCGCGCGGCCTGCACGAGCGACGACACCGGGTTCCACTCGGCGAAGACCCGGAGCACGGTCGGCAGGGTGTCGCTCGGCACGAAGGCGTTCGAGATGAACGTGAGCGGGAACAGGATCATGAACGACGCGTTGTTGATCGTCTCCGGCGTCTTGACGCTCATGCCGAGCAGCGCCATCACCCAGCTGAACGAGTAGCTGAACAGCAGCAGCAGCGCGATGCCCCCGAGGAATATCAGCGGCGGCGTGTTCACCCGCCAGCCGACGGCGAGCCCGGTGAGCATCATGATCACCATCGAGATCGAGTTGAGCACCAGGTCGCTGTTCGTCCGGCCGATCAGCACCGCCGACGGGCTCATCGGCAGGGTGCGGAACCGGTCGATGATGCCCTCCTTCAGGTCTTGCGCCATGGCGGCGCCCGAGAAGGTGGACCCGAAGACGACGGTCTGGGCGAAGATGCCGGCCATCAGGAACTGCGTGTAGTCGGTGCCCTGCACGGCGATCGCGCCGCCGTAGACCTGGCTGAAGAGCAGCACGAACATGATCGGCTGCAGCACCGCGAAGATCAGCATGTCGGGCGAGCGCTTGACCTTGATCAGGTTGCGCTTCGTCACGGTCCAGCCGTCGGAGGCCCAGGTGCCGACCCCCGAGGGGCCCAGGGGCGTGAGGGTCTGCGCGAGCGCGCTCGTCGTCGTGGTCATCGCCGCGCCTCCTTCTTCTCGTCGGGCTTCTTCTCGTCGCGACGGCCGGCGCGGCCTGCCCGGCCCCCGGTGGGCACGGAGCCTGTGTCGGGGTCGTCGTCGTCGACGGCCTTGCGCCCGGTGAGCTGCAGGAACACGTCGTCGAGGGTGGGGCGACGCATGCCGGCGTCGTGCAGCTCGATCCCCGCGGCGCCGAGGTCGGCCAGGGTGCGCTGCAGGGCGGTCGGGCCGTCGGTGACGGCGACCTCGACCTGACGGCCGTCGCTGCCGAGCGACGGCTCGGCGTCGCCGTGCCGTCGCAGCACCTCGAGCGCCTGGGCCGCGCGGGCCTCGTCGACGAGCGCGACGACGAGACGGTGCCCGCCCACCTGCGCCTTGAGGTGGTCGGCGGTGCCCTCGGCGATGACGCGCCCGCCGTCGATGACGGCGATGTCGTCGGCCAGCCGGTCCGCCTCCTCCAGGTACTGGGTCGTCAGCAGCACCGTGGTGCCGCCGGCGACGAGGGAGGTGATGATGTCCCACAGGGCGAGGCGGCTGCGGGGGTCGAGCCCGGTCGTCGGCTCGTCGAGGAACAGCACGCGGGGGTTCGTCACGAGGGCGCCCGCGAGGTCGATGCGTCGGCGCATGCCGCCCGAGAAGCCCTTGACCGGGCGGTCGCCGGCGGCCGAGAGGTCGAACACGTCGATCAGCTCACGGGCTCGCTCGCGCGACACCTTGGCGCCGAGGTGGTAGAGCCGGCCGATCATGTCGAGGTTCTCGAAGCCCGTGAGGTTCTCGTCGACCGCCGCGTACTGGCCCGAGACGCCGATGGTGCGCCGCGTGGACTGCGGGTCGGCGACGACGTCGATCCCGGCGATGTGCGCCGTGCCCGAGTCGGGCACCTCGAGCGTCGTCAGCATCTTGACCACGGTCGTCTTGCCGGCGCCGTTGGGCCCGAGCAGCGCCTTGACGGTGCCCTCGGGCACGGTCAGGTCGAAGCCCGTCAGCGCGTGCACCGGGCCCGACTTCGAGCGGTACGTCTTCGTCAGGCCCGAGGCCTCGATCATCGCCATCTGCGCGCCTCCGACGTGGGGTGAGGTCACCGGACCCCTTGGTTCGGCGACGAGGTGAAAATACCAGCCGGGAGGCCCGCCCACCAGAGGACGGGTCGGTCGCGGTCGGGGCCGAGGAGGCGCCGGTCGCCTGGGCAGGAGGCGCCGGCCGACCGCCACGTTACGGTCGTGTGTCAAACCTTGCCACCTGGCAAGTTCCGGTCTTATCGTGACCGCATGACCACCACCGACCAGCCGGCCCGGCCGGCAGCTGCAGCCCTCCCCGAGTCGATCGGCGACGACGCCGTCGCCTTGGCCCGTCGCTGGGCGCACGAGGCGCCGTCGGCGCCCAGCACCGACTCGGCCCACCTGCTCGCCCAGGTGCTCAAGGACGAGTCGGGCCTCGCCTTCACGATCGGGTTCGTGGACCGCGTCGTCCGCCCCGAGGACCTCAGCGTCGCCGCCCGCAACCTGTCGCGCCTGGCCTCGCAGGTGCCCGCGTTCCTGCCCTGGTACATGCGGGGAGCAGTCCGGGTCGGCGGCGTCGTCGCCCCCGTGCTGCCCGGCGTCGTCGTGCCCGTCGCCCGACGCGTGCTGCGCGGCATGGTCGGCCACCTCATCGCCGACGCCCGGCCCGCGAAGCTCGGCGCGGCCATCAGCAGCATCAAGGCGGAGGGCACGCGCCTCAACCTCAACCTGCTCGGCGAGGCCGTGCTCGGCGACGCCGAGGCCGAGCACCGCCTCGCGGGCACCCGGGCGCTGCTCGAGCGCGACGACGTCGACTACGTGTCGATCAAGGTGTCGTCGATCGTCAGCCAGCTGTCGATGTGGGCCTTCGACGAGACCGTCGAGCGCGTCGTCGAGAAGCTCACGCCCCTCTACGAGCTCGCCGCCCGCTCGCGGGAGCCGAAGTTCATCAACCTCGACATGGAGGAGTACCGCGACCTCGACCTGACGATCGCGGTCTTCACGCGCCTCCTCGACCAGCCCCAGCTGCAGGGCCTCGAGGCCGGCATCGTGCTGCAGACGTACCTGCCCGACGCCCTCGGCGCCCTGCAGGGGCTGACCGAGTGGGCGACCCGACGGGTCGACGCGGGCGGTGCGTCGATCAAGGTCCGCGTGGTCAAGGGCGCGAACCTCGCCATGGAGACCGTCGACGCCGTCGTGCACGAGTGGCCGCTCGCCACCTACGACACGAAGCAGGCCAGCGACACGAACTACAAGCGCGTGCTCGCCTGGGCCCTGACGCCCGAGCGCACGCGTGCGGTCAAGATCGGCGTCGCGGGCCACAACCTCTTCGACATCGCCTTCGCGCACCTCCTCGCCGAGGCGCGCGGCGTCGGCGGCCGCGTCGAGTTCGAGATGCTGCTCGGCATGGCCGAGGGCCAGGCCGAGCTCGTCAAGGCCGACGTCGGCGGGCTGCTGCTCTACACGCCGGTCGTGCACCCACGCGAGTTCGACGTCGCCATCAGCTACCTGATCCGCCGCCTCGAGGAGAACGCCTCGAGCGAGAACTTCATGTCGGCCGTCTTCGAGCTCGCCTCGAACGAGGCGATGTTCGAGCGCGAGAAGGGCCGGTTCCTCGCCTCGCTCGCCGACGTCGACGTCGAGGCGCCCGCCCCGCACCGCGTGCAGAGCCGGCTCGACGACGCCCAGGCGCTCCGGCCGCGCGAGGCCGGCAGCGGCTTCGACAACGAGCCCGACACCGATCCCGCCAAGGCCGACAACCGCGCCTGGGGCCGCGAGATCCAGCGTGGCTCGGCCGACTCGGTGCTCGGCGTCGACCTCATCGAGCAGGCGCGGGTGGCCGACGCCTCCGTGCTCGACGAGATCGTCGCCGGCGCGGTCGCGGCACAGCCCGCGTGGGCGGCACGAGGAGGCGCGGGCCGGGCCGAGGTGCTCCGTGCCGCCGCCGTCACGCTGGCCGCCCGACGGGCCGACCTGATGGAGGTCGCCGCGAGCGAGACCGGCAAGACCGTCGCCGAGGGCGACGTCGAGGTCAGCGAGGCGATCGACTTCGCCAACTGGTACGCCCACCTCGCCGAGGAGCTCGACGTCGTCGACGGAGCCGACTTCGTGCCCGAGCGCCTGACGCTCGTGACCCCGCCGTGGAACTTCCCCGTCGCGATCCCCGCCGGCTCGACGCTCGCGGCGCTCGCCGCGGGCAGCAGCGTCGTCGTCAAGCCGGCCGGCCAGGCGAAGCGCTGCGGCGCCGTCATGGTCGAGGCGCTGTGGGAGGCCGGCGTGCCCCGCGACCTCCTCCGGCTCGTCGACGTGGACGAGGGCGACCTCGGCCGCCACCTCGTCTCGCACCCCTCCGTCGACCGCGTGATCCTCACCGGTGCCTTCGAGACGGCCGCGCTGTTCACGAGCTGGCGCACCGACCTGCCGCTGCTCGCCGAGACGAGCGGCAAGAACGCGATCATCGTCACGCCGAGCGCCGACCTCGACCTCGCGGCCGCCGACGTGATCAAGTCGGCGTTCGGCCACGCCGGGCAGAAGTGCTCGGCCGCGAGCCTCGTGATCCTGGTCGGCTCGGTCGGCCGCTCCGAGCGGTTCCGCCGCCAGCTGGTCGATGCGGCGTCCACCATGCGCGTCGGGTGGCCGTCCGAGCCCACGACGCAGATGGGCCCGATCATCGAGCCGGCCTCGGGCAAGCTCGAGCGCGCGCTCACGACGCTGGGCACCGGGGAGTCGTGGCTGGTCGAGCCCCGTCAGCTCGACGACACCGGCCGCCTCTGGTCGCCCGGCGTGCGCGCGGGCGTGGCCGCGGGGAGCGAGTTCCACCTGACCGAGTACTTCGGCCCGGTGCTCGGCGTCATGACGGCCGCGACCCTCGACGAGGCGATCGCCCTGCAGAACGCCACCGACTACGGCCTCACCGCCGGGCTGCACACCCTCGACCCGGCCGAGCTGTCGACCTGGCTCGACGGCGTCGAGGCCGGCAACCTCTACGTGAACCGCGGCATCACCGGCGCGGTCGTCCGACGCCAGCCGTTCGGCGGCTGGAAGAAGTCGTCGGTCGGAGCCGGAGCCAAGGCCGGCGGCCCGAACTACCTCGTGCACCTCGGGTCCTGGACGCCCACGACCCTCGTCGGTGCTGCGGCGAAGGAGGCGCGGCCCTCGGGGGCCGTCGCCGCCGCCCTCCGTGCCGCGACCCCGTCGCTCGGAGCCGACGCCGACCTGGTCGCCGCGGCCGTCGCCACCGACGAGCACTTCTGGGCCTCCGAGTTCGGCGTCGCCCGCGACGTCAGCCAGCTCGGCCTCGAGCGCGACCTGCTGCGCTACCGCCCGCTCGCGGTGACGGTGCGCGCCGCCGAGGGCGCCTCCCTCGCCGACGTGGTGCGGGTGCTGCTCGCCGCCCTCCGCTCGGGCTCGCCCTTCACGGCCTCCGTCGCCTCCGCCCTGCCCGAGCCGTTCGTCGCGGGCCTCGGCCTCGGCGTGGGCGCGATCCGGGTCGAGAGCGACGACGCCTGGCACGAC